>JBDUAQ010000133.1:0-9504 GCA_040004575.1 bacterium | reverse complement strand
TCTATTCTCTTCTTCTCTTGACACCGGCTCTCGCTTCATAGATGAACTCTGAACTACATGAGCTTTGGTGAAGATTTTGCAAGTGTTTGATCCTCGCAACATTCTGGTAATCGATTTTGGCCAACTCGGTGATGTAGTCCTTAGTTTGCCCGCATTGGGTGCTATTCGAAAGCGATTTCCGCGCGCGCGGATCACGGTCGCGGTAGGAAAGCCGGGCGCTGAGGTAGTGGCCTTATCCGGTTTCGCAGACGATACCCTCGTTGTGGATCGCGTGGCGTTGCGCGACGGGTTCATACCTCTTTCCGTCTTTCGCGTTTTCAAACTCGTCAAAGAAGTCAGGGCGAAGAAGTTTGATTTCGTGATCGATCTTCACAGTCTCTCAGAAACAAATCTGCTGGGATTTTTGTCGGGAGCATCGAAGCGTCTCTATTCGCGGCGGCCGGGACGTTCACTGGATTACCTGGCTAACTTCAAGCCGCGCCCGCCGGTCGAAACCGACCATCGCGCGCGACATTTAATCGATCGCTATCTCGACGTGCTTGCTCCGCTAGAGATTGAGAACGTCGAACGACTGCCAACACTCAAGACTCGAGCAACCGATGCTGCGGCAATTGAGCGCATCCTGGTGAAGGCCAAAGCCGACGCCGGCGCGCCGCTGGTGGGACTCTTTCCCGGCGCCGGTCATCCCAGCCGGCGCTGGCCGCTGGAACAATTTGCCAGTCTCGCGGATTTCTTAATAAGGAACGACGGGGTTAGGGTGTTGGTTTTTGTGGGACCTGAAGAGCGCGATTTCATCAAGGACATTCGCCGGCAGTTTCCGCCATCCGTTGTCATTCTCGATCAACTCACCATTCCGCAACTGGCGGCGGCGCAGGCGCGATTGGCGGCTTTCGTTACCAACGACACTGGCCCGATGCACATTGCGTCGGCAGTTGGCACGCCTGTGGTGCTGCTGCTTGATAAACGCGCGCCCGAAAGTTATTTGCCGCAAGGCGAACGTCACTGCGTAATCTATAACAACGTCATCGAAGACATCACCGTTGATGAAGTTTATGCCGCGACCAGGTCGATTCTGGCCTCAGGGAGAACAGCTACGCTGTTCGCAAGTTAAGGACGTCGGTTAGGCCATGAGCGTTCAGCAATCATGAAAAGCATCTTCAACACAACGCGCAGTCTTCAGGTAAAGATCGTGTTAGTCATTTTCCTGCTGACCGCGAGTCTGTTACTGCTGCGACCGCTGGTTGCAAGCAAAGGAAAAGACAAAGAACCGCCAAAGCAGTTAGCGGTTTCAGAGAAGTCGACTTCCGCAGAATCAACTGATCTAGCCAAACGCATCGACAATGCAATTGATGAGAGCGACCTGGGTGCGGCGCGCTGGGGAATTTCCGTCGTTTCTATGTCTGATGGTTCTACGGTTTACCAGCGAAACGGCGACAAGCTCTTTACCCCAGCCTCCAACATGAAAATTTATACGACCGGCGTTGCGTTGGATCTGCTGGGTGCTGACTACCGCTGGCGAACCTCTGTCTATGCAGGCGCACTACCTGATCCCAACGGTCGCGTTCAAGGTGATCTCATACTGTACGGACGCGGGGCCCCGGATCTCGTGGCGAACAGCAAGGACGAGAACCGTGGCTCGCTCGAAAAACTCGCGGACGATCTCTCTGCGCGAGGCGTGCGAAGTGTCAGCGGTAATGTTATCGGAGACGAAAGTTATTTCCGTGGTGATCCGCTGGGAGATGGTTGGCAGTGGACGGATCTGCAGTGGTACTTCGCGGCAGAAGCTAGCGCACTCTCAATCAACGGGAATGAAGTTGACATTAACTTCGTTCCTTCTGGCAAAGCCGGCGAATCCGTTGTGAGGACAACCGATATTGAAAACTATGTGACGGTGCAAAACCGCATGGCTGCAGCAGACCGAAGTGGGCAATCAACTATCGGCGTGCACCGGGGACTTTCTGATAACAACATTGAAGTGTGGGGAGAATTCGCCCCGGGCTCTAAAGGATTCGGCGCCAGACTCTCAGTTTACAAGCCTGCCCTATGGGCCGCGAAATTATTGGTGAAGGCTCTTAAGGCGCGTGGCATACAAGTCGCCGGCCAGACACTCTCGCGTGATTCGCGCGTGCCGCCAAGTCAACGATTTGATCCTTTGCATTCGGTTGAACTCGCATCCGTACAGAGTCAGCGGCTCGGTGAGATAGCAAAGAAGACCAACAAGGAAAGCATTAATCTTTATGCCGAGTTGATTCTGCGTACGCTCGGAAGAGAGCGTGGCGAGATGGCCGCATTGCCTCAGGGGATTGGAAGAGAGCGAGGGGATGATGAATCCGCCCTCGCTGTTATTCGTGTATGGCTGGCACGGGCAGGAATTCCCACCACACACCTGGCCCTGCATGATGGGTCAGGCTTATCCCGTCTCGACCTGGTGACGCCGGAAACGAGCGCCCGTTTCTTGCTGGCTCTCTCCAAAACAAACGCAGGTCCGCCATTCAAGGAGTCGTTACCAATCGCCGGACGTGATGGAACCCTGGCCGGCCGGCTCAAAACGATCGCGGACAAGGTCTCCGCCAAGACCGGTTCTTTGACTTACGACAACTCACTTTCAGGCTATCTCACTACTTCCCAGGGGCGCATTCTGGCCTTTTCAATCATGTGCAACGATCAGACGGGGCGAACTGACAGCATCCGGCTAATCGACCAAATTGTCAGCCTGCTGGCCGCATATCCTGACCTTCCCACGGAAAGCCCTCAAAAATCGAAGTAATTCCGCCTCCTAACTAAGCCAATGTTGGCTCTAGACAAACTTCGTTTAACCAGCTATTATTCACGATGTCGGGTGCGGGTAGTCCATCTGTCCGCATTCAACAATCCCCTCATGTCGTAGTCTTTGGCAAAGTCCCACCTCTTTAAGTCAGGAGTGAAATCAAATGGTCATACGGATAGGAAGCTTCACTTTATGTGCATTCGCGCTGGCGGTATTTTGCGCTGGTGCAATGGCGCAGTCTAACCTTAGGGCGAAAGCAAATAGCCCACTGCCGGTTCCCGCGGCCCTGGCGGCGGAGACGGATCGAAATAGGGATGGACTCGTCGGACCCGTGCGCAGGGTGCGGACGGAAGTTGCCAAACTCTCAAACGAGACGGGCAAGATGCAGGAAGGCAAACACGCCGTTCTGGAAATCGTGTCATACGATCTTAAGGGCAACAAGGTTGAGAACCAGTACTTTCCGATAGCGGGGGCGAACCTGACGGGTAAAGAGGTTTACAAGTATGACGAAAAGGGAAACATCAGCGAGATGACACTCTTGAATGCTGATGGATCTCTGTTGAGCAAAGAGGTCTACAAATACGAATTTGATTTCGCTGGCAATTGGAACAAGATGACCACTTCAGTGGCGGTAATTGAAGGTGGCAAAATGTCGTTTGAGCCGTCGGAAGTCACCTATCGATTGATCATGTATTACCTGGACGAGAATATGATGAAGATGGCCCAGCCGGCTTCACAACCAGCCGCACCGCCTGCTGTACAGCAGAACGTGTCAGCGTCAGTCCCGGCAAACAATGTGGCTGGCTCGAATTTGGACAACAAGGCGGTCGCCATTGTGCCTAAGTCCTCATCTCCCTCACCAAAGAAGAATGCTGTAAACTCAAGTCATAAGCTTTCTCCAGTGTTGCCTGGCTCCCTGCCGAATGCGGCGGACAATCTGGTTGGTTCGGGATCCGTGGAACTCGCAAGTGGAGGAACAAATTCGAGCGTCGCGACTCCAGTAGTCAATATCGAATCCGAACCGCCGCCACCTGCTCCGCATCCGATTCTGAAACCAGTTTCGGGCGGCGTACTCAATGGCACCGCGATCAGTTTGCCTCCGCCGATCTACCCAGATGTGGCCCGACGCCTAAGGACGACAGGTTTGGTTACGGTAGAGGTTGTTGTTGATGAAACTGGAAAAGTAATTTCCGCGGTGGCCACGGCCGGACCCGCAATATTGAGGGATGTCGCTGTGCAGGCCGCCCTCCGGGCGCGATTCTCTCCGACTAAGCTTTCGGGCCAGCCCGTAAAGGTAACGGGCTTGATCAACTATAAGTTTGCGCTCGGCCAATAACTCTTGACAGCAGAAGACGCCCCTCCCTCCAGCCGCGTCTTCTGTTTGACAAATTCCTCCCGACATCTCAATTCACAATGAGGAGCTAACTCTGATGGCACTAACCGGACACCTGAGCGACCTTTCGCTTTCCGAATTGATCGAGTTTTTCTGTAACCAACGCAAGACCGGACAGCTCAAGGTCCTCTATCCGCAAGGGCCCGGGTATTTTTTCCTGCAGAGCGGGTCGGTGATTGACGCCCGCATCGGAGTGTTGCGAGGAATCGATGCTGTCTACTTTGCGTTGACGCTTCCTAATGCAAAGTTTGAGTTTGGCACTGAATCCGAACCTGCCGAACGCACCATCAATCAACCATGGACCCAGGTCGTCCTCGAAGGTCTGCGTCGTCTTGATGAAGGCGTCATTCCGACCAACGCTTATCCCCCTGACTACCACGACGATAGCGATGCGCCAGGAAGTCAGCCGGATGCTGACTTTACGGAGCTTGAAAGTTTACGGGTTCCATCATTCCTTTCTTTCATGAGTTCGGAGTGGACAAGCAAGCGAAAGTTTGCGATTGCCGGCGCCGTGGTCTTTGCTGTGACTGTGAGCGTTGCTGCGATCGGCGTTCCGGCTGGTTGGTACGGTCGCGCCAAGGCTTCGGTCGCCAGTCAGCCGCCTACGGCCGCCGCTGTGGTGCAGCCGGAGGCCCCCGTTAGCACGAGCGAACTCGCGGTGTCTTCGGAGGGTTCAAAGCCGACCGATCACGGCGACGAAGCTGCCCTTGCGGCAAAGCGACAACATGAAAAAGACAAGGCGAAGGCGCGTGAAGAGAGGTCAGCCCTGACTCAACCCGCTGCCGGATCGAAAGCCACGGTTGTTACTGAATCTGCGAAGTCTGGACCAAAGAAAATTACGGTAACAGTTACTTACGACGAGTCGGGCCGCGTTACGCAAGCCTCGGGTGGGGACGCGAGTGCGGTGAGGATTGCACGTCAAAAGCGTTTTCCGCCAGGAAAAGCAGGCTCCGCGACAGTGACGATTCCGATAAACTGAAAAAGCAGAAAGCAGAAGGCAGAAGGCAGAAAGCAGGAGAGCCAACTCTCTCAAATGGCTCTTTCCTCTGCCTTCTGCTTTTTGCCTTCTGCCTTCCTCTTCGTTCAAACCAGCCGCATGATCTCGTCGTCTGCCAAAACGGCGGACGCTTTTTTGGCGTGGTCATAGATCCGGGTGACGCGATCATCGTTCACTTCGATGCCACGCTTCTCGAGCCAGTAGATCACGTTTGACTTACCACTCATCGGTCCGATTTCCACCACCTGCTCCAAACCAAACTGTCCGGCCGGCACGCCCGAGTAGACAAGGTCCGCGAGTTCTCGGTCACCCTTGCGGTAACTCTTGATGACAGCAGCCGCGTGTACGCCCGTTGCGGTGCGAAAGGCGTCGCGGCCGAATACCGGATAGTTGAGGGGGATGTCCCAGGCACAAGCCTTTGACGCGACCGTACAATACTCGCCCAACCGCGACAGGTCATTTTCGATCCAGCCCATGAGTTTCAGGTTAACCAGCAATTGATCCATCGGCGTATTGCCCACGCGCTCACCGATGCCGAGCGCGGAGCCGTGCACTTGATCTGCGCCGCCCTGAATAGCGGCTATGGAATTGATTACGCCCAGGCCGCGGTCCTGATGGCCGTGCCAGTCGAGGCGGATGTTGCCGCCCTGTTCGTCGATGATGCTCTTGACGAAGCGAACCACCGAACGCGCCCCATCCGGCGTTGAGTGGCCCACGGTATCGCAGACGCACACTGCCTTCGCGCCACAGCGAATCGCCGTCGTATAAAGCGCGCGAATGGTTTCCGGGTTCGCGCGTGTCGTGTCTTCAGTGACGTACATGACCGGCACGCCTTCACTCACTGCAAATGTCACAGCGTCTTCCGTTAACTTCAACAATTGATCGAGCGTCCAATCCTCCGCAAAAAATCGAATGGCAGAAGAACCAATGAAGGTGCAGGCTTCGATCGGAATACCAACCCGCTGTGAGATTTCGATGATGGGCAGGATGTCGTTTCGATGAGTGCGGGCGGCGCAATTCGGCCGGATCTTCAATTTCTGCTCAGCGATCTCGCGAGCCATCAGCTCCACGCCGGCGGCGTGAGTGCCGCCCGCGCCAGGCAATCCAATGTCTGCTGTGTCGATGCCGAGCGCGTCCATCAAATGAAGTAGTTCGATTTTCTGTTCGACCGGTGGCTCGGTGACAGAAGGAGACTGCAAACCATCGCGCAGGGTTTCGTCGTCAAAACCGATGTGACGATTGGGAAGAGTCAATTCAGGATCGATGGTGTTCCAGTCGTAAACTAATTCAGCAATAGACACTCGATAAAACCTCCAACGCTCAACCGGAGTTCAGGAAATTTGATTACAGCAACGGGTATAGTTAATGTCAAGCGACGTATTTCGCCAGTACTGGGTTGCAGTCCACATCCGGTTGAAGAGCGTCGTTGCTGTGGAACCAATAGGTGCAGAACCGGGAGCGTAGCGACCGGATCGAACACTCAAGTGTGGACCGCAGTTTCTGTTGCGAGTGAAGTTGTTGTCTGCAGGTTGAGCTCTGGATCCGGTCGCTACCGCTCCCGGTTCTGCAACCACTGGCGCACCCAGCGTAATGGTATCAAGTCAACGGAATTGAACCAGCACCGTTTCGCCACGCCCTTTTGACGCCAAGCGTCGCTCTGTTATAGCCTCTCACGCGTTTACTGAAGAGACGGATTTCGTTCCACGCTGATAACTTTGCATCCCAAGGCTCAAGCTCAAGTGAAGACCATCGCGCTGGGCTCAGACCGCGCGGCGAAGATCATGGCCGTCCGCGCCAGTATCGCGCGCGTGGCAGCAATCGATGCGTCCTGGGCGGAAGCGACCGTGCTGGCGCGGGCGGTTGAGACGACTGTGCCGGCCATGCCGATGAACGACTGGGAGCTGATGCAGGGAGCGCGCGAACGTGCGCTGGCGGTGCGCGATCAACTTCGAGCACAACGGCGCGAAGCCGATATTTATGTCGGACTCGAGGGTGGCTTTCACTCAATCTCGATCGAAGGCGAGTGGCACACGTTTCTCCGCGGCTGGGCATATGCGAGCGATGGCAAGAATGGGACGTTTGGCGCCACGCCTTCGATTAGCGTTCCGGCCAGCCTCGCGAAGAAGGTAATTGAAGGGCGTCGCGAGCTGGGGCTGGTGATTGATGAAATCGCCGGGCTAAAGGACGTGCGCAGCCGTCAGGGAGCCTGGGGAGTTCTCTCGCGCGATCTGGTTACGCGCGCGATGAGTTTTGAAGTGGCGTTGATTGCGGCGTTTGCGCCGTTTTATAACAAGGCGATGTACACTGATGTCTAGAGCTCGGCCCGGTTTCAGAATGGCTAGCCGAAGCCATTAACGCGGAACTTTAATGGAAGAACTAATCGCACAGGTTAATGATGGCGACCCGACGCACCAGTCGCGTCCGAACGTCGGCTGGATCGAAGTGATTGCCGGCTCGATGTTTTCGGGAAAATCAGAGGAACTGATCCGCCGGCTGCGGCGAGCGAAGATTGCGCGTCAAAAAGTGCAGGTCTTTAAACCGGAGATCGATTCGCGCTTTTCGCAGGACCACATCGTTTCGCATTCGGAGATGCGACATGAGTCCGCAAACATCCGCAGCGCCGAGGAGGTACTCGCGAAGGTTGAGCCAGACACGGAAGTGATTGGGATTGATGAAGGACAGTTTTTCGACAACGACCTGGTGGACGTTGCCACGAAATTGGCGGGTCGCGGAGTGCGCGTGATCATTGCCGGACTCGATCAGGACTATACCGGCAAACCATGGGAGCCGATGCCGCAACTCCTCGCCATCGCTGAATACATCACGAAGACTCACGCCATCTGCATGAAGTGTGGCCAGCCGGCAAACTACTCGCAACGCACGTTTGAATCAGACGAGCGCGTTGCTGTTGGCGCCACCGGTATGTACGAAGCGCGCTGCCGCAAATGCTTCGTGCCGCACGCTGACGCGCCAACCCTGCATCCGGATTAAAAAGAATTGATCGCGGCAGAAGCCCGCGCGTTAGCAACATCCCGCTGACAACTTTTTGGCTCGACCGTGCCGTCTCACGCGCAAGAAGTCTTCCCACCTCCGTTCTACCTACTAGTTGGTTTTGCAGTTCTAACGTCTCCCTCGAATTCGAGGGGCGTCTCCCCGGAAAGTTCAAGGGGTTCACTTAGACCAGGGCTCCCCGTCAAGATTTTTCACTCAGCTACTGGGTGGAGTGTACGAATGTGTCGAGCGCGTTCGGATCAGCGTTAGGAGACTGGCGAACGTTCGCGACTGCCTCACCCCAGGGCAATTCTTTAGGAGACAAGACAATGAAGCAACAAGCGTTTGTTCTAACACTCGGGGCAGTTCTTTTAGCGGTGATAGGTTCGATGGGGATGCTTTTAAGCGCGCAAGGATCAGGCGGTGGCGGACAGCGACGCGCACGAGCCGCTGCGGAGAGCGACTATCGTCTCTCCGGACCTTACACGCACAAGAATCTCTCAATCTTTCTGGTTCACGGAAAAAGTGTGATCAAGTCCAAGTCGTTTCTAACGCTCGAGGAAGCGCTCGTACAAAAGAAGGTGGTGGTCTACGAAACAAAGAGCGTTAACGAACTTTCTATTCGAAACTTTTCCGACCAGGACGTCTACGTGCAATCTGGCGACATCGTCAAAGGAGGCGCACAGGACCGCATGATCGGAGTTGACCTGATAGTCCCGCCGCATTCGGACAAGTTGCCGATTTCAGCTTTTTGTGTCGAGCATGGAAGATGGAGTGGTCGCGGGAATGAACGCGCCACGGTCTTCAACAGTTCGTCTGACGCTGCCACTACAAAAGAAATTAAGTTGGCTGCAAAACGTTCGACTTCGCAGGGCGAGGTTTGGCAAAGCGTAACCGTGGCCCAGGACAAACTGAGCCGTAATGTTGGAGTGCGAGTTAACTCAAACGTGTCAGAATCCAGCCTGCAACTCGCGCTGGAAAACAACAAGGTGCAGGAGACTGCGGACAGTTATGTGAAAGCGCTTTCCAACATCGCCGACCGCAGCAACGACGTCATCGGCTATGTGTTTGCGATTAACGGAAAAGTGAACAGCGCGGACATCTACGGCTCAAACGTGCTGTTCATGAAACTCTGGCCGAAACTCCTGAAGGCAAACGCCATTGAGGCCATTGCTGAATTGCAGCCAGGTAAGTTCAAGCCGGCCTCGCCAGAGAGTGTGTCGGGATTTCTTTCCGACTCGGAAAAAGCGAAAGGCTCGGATAAGGACATGAGCCCACGCGTGAACCTGATGACTCGCGAAGACGATGAGAACATCTTCTTTGAAACTCGCGACAAGAAGGAGAACGGCGCGTGGA
>JBDUAQ010000132.1:0-9506 GCA_040004575.1 bacterium | reverse complement strand
GCGAGATCGTTGTTCTTCTTTTTGTAAAGCACCATGAAGCCGTAGTGCTGTTTCACCAGATGGTAGTAAGCCCAGAGCGCGGCGAGAAAAAAGAAAATCAGACCGGCGCCGGCGTAAACCATCAGCGGACCAACGGCGAAGAAGAGGAGCGAGCCCCAAAGCAGGCGGCCACGACTGATTCGCTCGGTGCGATCGAAATAGGTGCGCGAGAACGTGCCGAAGACGTGCGGCGCATCGATCAGTATTGCCCAGACGGCAACCATCGGCACCAGCGGCAGGAGACCCTTCACGTAAAGAAAAAGCAGCAGGTAACTCGACGCAACGGAGCCGATCAACCACACGAGATCGTCGCGCGCGCTGATTATCCAACCGAGCGAGATTGCGCGTGGCTCAACTCTTTCAATTACATCGACAGATGTCGCCATATGATTTGCCTGCCAGGACGTGTTTGCTTGTTTGAAAACACCCGGCTGCGAGGCTAGGATTCTAACACCGACGTAATTACACGCAGAAGGAAGAAAGGCCCACGCGCATGTCCAAAGGAGATTCTGCCATCAATCTTTTCAAGCTGATGTTCCAGGCGCATCCCTGGCATGGCATCACTTCCGGAAAAAAGGCGCCTGAGATGGTAAATGCCTTCATCGAGATCGTGCCGACGGATGCGGTGAAGTATGAATTGGACAAAGAGTCGGGCCACCTCAATGTCGATCGGCCGCAGCGGTTTTCATCGATGTGCCCCTCGCTCTACGGATTCATTCCGCAAACCCTGTGTGGAGATCACGTGGCCGATTTGTGCGCGGAACGAACCGGCATGACCGGCATCAAGGGCGACGGAGATCCAATGGACATTTGCGTGCTGACCGAGAAAACTTTTGCGCAGGGAAACTTCTTCCTGCAGGCGGAACCAATCGGCGGACTCAGAATGATCGATGGCGAACAGGCCGACGACAAGATAATTGCCGTGCTTGAGGCCGACCTTGCCTACGGCCACATCAAAGACATCGACCAGTGTCCGAAAGCGCTGGTCGATCGCCTCAAGCATTATTTCCTCAGCTACAAACAGTTTCCCGGCGATGCTCCGAGGCGCGTAGAGATTGTGGATGTTTATGACCGGGCAGAGGCGCTGGATGTGATTACGCGAAGCATTAGCGACTACCAAACGCAGTTTGGCGATCATGCGAGTCGCACGAAGGATCTCAAGCGGCTTATTTGAATTTCAAGTTTGAGATCGAAAACATGCGAGTGGACTGAGTACCAGCACCCGGTCGCTACCGCTCCCGGTTCTGACTTCCTGTCGTAATCGTCTCTTCGATGCCGCAGCGCGGACAGGTGAGCGCGTGACGCGACGAGTTAGTCCAACCGGCGAGCGCCAAAGCGGGCCTTTTCTCCTGCGGGCCGCCGCGGGTTTCCGAAGACTGGAGCCTCGCCTCGGTGTCGGCCGCGCTGCAGTGTTTGCAGAGCCAGCCGTAACCGAGATCGAAGAAGTGGTTTGTTTGATTCATTGAAGAACAGTGGTCAGTGGCCAGTGGTCAGTGATCAGTAATCAGAGATCAGTGATTCCGATTAAATGGCGAATCAGCCTTACGTTGAACTCCAAGCGTCTGACCACTGACCACTGACCACTGCTTTCTTACCGACCCACGGGTCCGGTTAGACGCACCGGCACGCTCATCCGTCGACTGTTTCGCAGGATTTGCAATTGCACCGTATCGCCAACCTGATGCTTGTCGAGCAGGCGGTAAAGATCATCCGTGTTGGCAATCTTTTCCCCATCCATGCCGAGGATGATGTCGCCGATTGCGAAGTCGCCATTCTCGGTTTGCGTCACACCGCGCAAACCCGCATTGGCCGCGGCTTCGCCGGGGGCAACCTGAATAATGATCACGCCGTCGGAGACTGGCAGATCAAGTTGACTCCTCAAAGGCTGAACATCGCGAGTGCCGATTCCGAGCTTAGGCCGGCGCACTTCGCCAGACTTCAGCAATTGCGGCACGATGCGCTTGGCAATGTTTACCGGAATCGCGAAACCCACGCCCGCTGAAGCGCCGGATGGCGAAAGAATCTGCGAGTTGATTCCGATCATGCGGCCGTGCGAATCGAGCAAAGGGCCTCCGGAGTTTCCCGGATTGATCGAGGCGTCAGTCTGAATTGCACCCTCGATGGGCCGGTTATTACGAGCACGGATCGGTCGCTGCAAGCCGCTGATAACTCCGGTGGTCAATGTTCGATCAAGACCGAAAGGATTGCCGATTGCTAAAACCTTCTGGCCCACGTCGAGCTTATCCGAGTCGCCCAGAGTAATAATCGTTAACGGCTCTTTTGGCTTTTCAACCAACCTGATTACGGCCAGATCTGTATCCGGATCGCCGCCCACCAGTTGCGCCGCGTAGTTCTTTTGTCCGCCGAAACTGACGGCGAGCTTCGTCGCCCCTTCGATGACGTGGTAGTTCGTCAGTATGTTGCCCTCCTGATCTATCACAGAGCCGGATCCCGATCCTTCCTGCGGCTCGACAAAGCCGAAGAAGTCGCGGGCGTAGGAGGTTGAATGGACGTTCACAACGCCGGGTGACAGAGTGCGATAGACCTCGATGTTGTTTTGTTCATCGGTAGCGGTGGTGGGATCGGTTATACCGGCAGGCGGAGTGCCGTTGGACGCGGAACTCGATGGCTGGACGCGATTTGCCAGGCGATCGACAACCGCAATCGCGCCGGCTGCAAAGAGTGCCGAAACCAAAGCAACAGCTAATATTTGACGTGTTGAAAGTTTATACATGGCTTATTTCTCGCTTGTTTATTTAGTCAATGAACATTCGTTTGGACGACCTTACTGAGATGCCGGCGCCTTCGCAGCAGTTTGCTGCCGGTTATAGGCCGGTAACCCGAAGTGTCTGGCAAAGTAAAATTTAAGACTACGTAGCCCGTCAGGCAAGCCCGGTGCGGCTGCCATCAAACAGCCGGCGGTATACGTTCTGGTAAACGTTGTGCGAGGGTCAAGGTTTCGTTATTTGGATCAGGAAAACGAAGCGAGTACGGACTTTGGCAAGTTAACAAAGTAGGTGAGGACGGTCGCAGGCGCGTGCCATCCCAGCGCTGAAAAGCCTGTTGCCGCATGCACTATCATGAGGGCGAGATAGATTCCCAACACCACCTTTATTCCGCGCCGGGCAATCGGAATCTCTGCAAAGCGATAGAGGATATAGGCTGAGAGGCCGCCGACCAAGAGCTTGACTGAAAGAAATGAGGCTTCGCTGTGGTTCAGCAGACCAGCCATGATTCCGTTTCCCTCGGTGGCAACATTGAGTCGGAGCCAGAGGATGGTTAGCTGCGCGTCCAGCCAATTCATCGCGAATAAGAGAACCGCTTTGGAAAGTGCTCCCACGTTGCTCCTTAAGAAACGTTGTTAAACTCGGGACCCTGTTTAACGCCAGAACCTCCGAAGCCGGACGGCCTGGAGGTCCTGTCGTTTTACGGGAGGAACGAGACTCGTGCCTTGTAGTAGCAAGATACTCGCAATGAGATTCTGGTTCCCGAAATCCTGAACGACAGCGGTCGTGATCCAACTTCTTTGTCTCGAGCTTGTGCGGCATAGTATAGAAGTAGTCAGGGTCAGAGCAAATCAAAACGCGCAAACTGACAGTTTGCGCTACACAGAACATGACCACTTCAATAGCCGAGACGATATTGCAGGGTGCGCGCCGTCTGCGACAGGCAGGAGTGCCGGAAGCGCGGCGCGAGGCAGGATCACTTTTGGCGTTTGTTCTTGATCGAGATCGCTCCTTCATCCTCAGTCATTCCGAAGATGCGATCGGTGAGCAACAGGCAGAGCGGTTTCGTCAGTATCTCGAGCGACGCGCTCAAGGCGAACCCTTGCAGTACGTCACCGGGCACCAGGAATTCTTTGGTCTTGATTTTGAAGTGATGCGAGACGTTTTGATTCCCCGGCCCGAGACAGAATTGTTGATTGAAACGGTGCTGAGAATGTTTGCCGGGTCAGATGACGCGCCGATCATTTGCGATGTCGGCACAGGTTCAGGTTGTATCGCTATCACGTTGCTGCATGAGCTTCCTGGGGCTCGCGCGGTAGCAATCGACGTCTCGACAGGCGCCCTCGCAGTGGCCCAGCGAAATGCGGCGCGCCATGCGGCAACTGAACGGATCGAGTTTGTTTTGTCAGACTGTTTCGCAGCCTTGAATCCGCGCCAGTCATCCTTCGACTTGATCGTTTCAAATCCGCCTTACGTCGAGGAGGGCGCAATGGCGGGTCTGCAAAGAGAAGTGCGCGACTTTGAACCGCGTCTTGCACTTGCGGCCGGCGCGGATGGCCTGGCAATCATTCGACGTTTGCTGCTTGATGCCCCCGACTTCTTGAAAGACGGCGGCTACTTACTATTTGAGATTGGCTTCACTCAAGCAGCGGCGGTCGAGCGGTTGGTCGATCCGAAGACCTGGAAGCTCCTGGAAATTCACCAGGACCTACAAGGCATCCCGCGAACTGTTGCCTTACAGAAATCAGAGAACACGTAGATTACGCAGCGCGGCCAAGGCCGCAACCAAATGGACTGCTGAAAGAAAGCATTCAACCAGCCTGCGAAGCTGGCGGACAGAGTAGTAGCCCCAGGCGATGGCGCAGCCGAGCCTGGGGACCGCAACCAAGCGGGAACCGAGCCCACGAAGTGGGCGACAGAGGAAACATGCAAAAAAATTGACTTGGATTGATCATAATGACCTTCATATGGCTCGTGGACTAGCCATCTGTCGCCAGCTTCGCAGGCTCAGTTAGATTTTGCCGCTGTGACCCCAGGCTCGGCTGCGCCATCGCCTGGGGTTACTACTCTGTCCGCCAGCTTCGCAGGCTGGTTGGATGCTTTCTTTCACCTTAGTTCCATCAGTAAACCCGCCAAAATCTTGCCAGAAAAACAAGAAGTTGACGGTTTGCTACACAGATAAATCGAATTCAAGATAGTAGCCCGGATCCCGTCCTTTAACCTTTCTGCGTTTTAATCTAATCTGTTGTCACCGTGGATAAATTTCGCATTAGCGGCGGCCGGGCGCTCAGTGGCCGTGTTTCGATAAGTGGCGCCAAGAATTCCGCGCTGCCCTGCATGGCCGCGGCCTTGCTCAGCGCGGAAACAGTAACGCTGCACAATCTCCCTTACGTTCGCGACATCATTACGCAGCGCCGACTGCTCGAAGACCTCGGCGCCACGGTGCTCACGCCCGAGCTGCGAACTCACAAAATCTCTGCCAGCCACATCGAACTCTTCGAAGCGCCTTATGAACTGGTGAGAACGATGCGCGCGTCGGTACTGGCCCTGGGCCCACTGCTCGCGCGCTTTGGCAAAGCGAAAGTTTCATTGCCCGGCGGCTGCGCTATCGGCACACGGCCAATCGATCTTCACCTCGTCGCCTTCGAGAAACTGGGCGCTGAGGTCAAGCTTGAAGCCGGCAACGTTATCGCGCGTGCACCAAAGTCCGGGCGTTTAGTTGGCGGTGAAATTCACTTCGACAAGGTGACCGTCACTGGAACTGAAAACGTGATGATGGCCGCAACGCTGGCGCGAGGCTTAACAGTTTTGCAAAACGCGGCTTGTGAACCTGAAATCACAGACCTCGCGGAATTGCTTAACAAGATGGGAGCGCGCGTGCGCGGCGCCGGTACGAGCCGGATTGAAATTGAAGGCGTCGAGGAACTAGGCAGCGCGGAGCACACGATCATTCCCGATCGCATCGAAACCGGAACCTTCATTGCCGCGGCTGCGATTACGCGAGGTGATCTCGAAATCAGAGACTGTCAACCGCTCCATCTTGCCGCAGTGATCGATAAGTTTCGTGAGGCTGGTGTGAGCATTGAAGAAGTCAATCCGAGCACCTTGCGGGTTTGTTGTCCGCAGGCGCTGACGGCGAAAGACGTGACGACGCAGCCTTATCCAGAGTTTCCCACTGATATGCAGGCCCAGTACATGGCGTTGATGACCCAGGCTGAAGGCGGAGCAGTTATTGAGGAAACAGTTTTTGAAAACCGGTTCATGCACGCGTCAGAACTGCAGCGCATGGGTGCGCGCATTTCCATCGACGGCCGCCAGGCGTCTGTTATTGGACCAACGCCATTGGCTGGCGCTCCGTTGATTGCTTCCGACCTGCGCGCGTCAGCCTCGCTGGTCCTGGCGGGTTTAGTGGCTGAGGGCGAGACGATCATCGATCGTGTCTATCACATCGATCGTGGGTACGAAAAGATAGAAGCAAAATTGCGGAACGTGGGCGCGGACATCGAGCGGATTAGAGAGTCAGTAACTGCGTCGCTGCCGCAAGCGCCGCAACCGGGAATCGCTGCTGAGGTGTAACGAACGCGGGAATGGCCATCATTTTTCACATCGCCCGGCGCAATGCGTGGGCCAGTCGCGAAGATCAATCGGGGGTTGGGTTTTATCGCCCGGAAATGTTGCCGGTTGACGGGTTCGTCCATTGCTCGACGCATGATCAGGTTATTAAAGTGGCCGATGCGCGGTTTCGCGGTCAGGCAGGCCTCGTTCTGCTTTGTATTGACACAGACAAAGTGAAGGCCCCAATTCGTTACGAGAATTTCGAGGGTGGTCAGGAGCTGTTCCCACACATCTATGGCGAGATAAACTACGAGGCAGTCGTGCAGGTCGCAGAGTTAAAGCCGGGAGTAGACGGATATTTCGCGCTGCCAGCAACGCCCGCGGTGTAATGCAAATTGTCAGTTTGCGTCACGAAGAAACTAACAAGGTAGAATACAGACACGATGTCAGAACCAGGTTGCCTTTTTTGTCGCATCATCGCCGGGGAGATTCCCGCCGATTTCGTTCAACGCGACGATCGGTCCGTAGTTATTCGCGATATCAACCCCCAGGCGCCGACGCATCTGCTGGTGATCCCGTCGGAACATATTGAATCGCTCGACGAAGCCTCGCAGCGAGACGAGGCTTTGTTGGGCTACTTGCTGCGCGTGGCCGCCAGGGTTGCTAACGCCGCCGGCCTTGCGGGAGAAGGCTATCGAACGGTAATCAATAACGGCGCCGGCGCCGGCCAGTCAGTTTTTCACCTTCATGTGCATGTGCTTGGCGGACGTGCAATGACGTGGCCTCCCGGGTAGATAGTGCCGGGAAAGAATTCCCAAAATCCCGTTGGCGTCGTCACACCATCGTTCACCTGCTTCCGGCTGAAATTTCCTTTCAAGCTTAATTATTTATTGACTTACTCGCAGGCATCTTCAGCTTCATCCTGGTCGCGCTCTCCGCAGCCATCACCTACCATTGGAATCAAGCCTGATAGAGAGCAGAAGAAACGAAGGGCAGAACGAGCGCTCGTGGAGACTCGTCGCCGGCAGTATGAAAAGGTCCGGAAGCACCCCACCCCGCGCGGCGGACCGAGCATTCACGCAAACAGCGGCGAACTTCTGCGTCAGCGGCGAGCGAACTAAGCCCTTGTCGTCCGCTGGTCGTTGCCAGTGCTCGCCGATAAAGTCTTTGCCTTTCCAAAGTTCATCTGCTAAAGCTCTTGCTCGATGACAAAGAGCTCCAAGCCCGGCAAAGAATCCTTTACTAAACGCGAGTGGCAGTTAATCCAATCGTTGCGTGAGCCGGCGGCAGTGCAACGCTATTTCAGCACCATGCCATACAACTGGGAGCGCGACGGTGGCACGCTGCGATCATTCCGCGAAGTCGTAAAACGAAACGAAGTCCACTGTTTGGAAGCGGCGGTTGGCGCTGCTGTAATCCTCGAACAGCACGGCTATCCACCGCTGCTACTCGATATTGAATCGTGGGATTTACTCGATCACGTGATTTTTGTGTTTCAGCATCGCGGTTTGTGGGGCTCGATTGCACGCTCGCGCGATATCGGTTTGCACGGACGCAAGCCGCTTTTTCGATCGCTCAGGGACTTGACGTGGAGCTATTTCGATCCGTACGTGGACATGTCTGGCCGGATAAAAGGTTATGGCCTCACCAACCTTTACGACCTGGGAAACTACGACTGGCGTTTTTCGCCGAGAAAGATGGCAAAGATTGAAACGCACCTGCGCGAGCTGCCGCACAAGCGCATTCGTTCTTCAGACGAGCGCTACGAAAAGTTGCATGCTCGCTACAAGGAATACAAGAAGCGTTATCCGGAGCGTTCGCCGTCTTATTATGACAACCGGCGGCAGTGGATGCTCTAAGAGTGCTGAGTGCCGAGTACTGAGTGCTGAGTGGATGATCGAAGCATTCTGGAACTTGTATTGGGAGATTTTTGAACTCAGGACTCAGGACTCAGATTTACGATTCCGTAACCACCAAGCCCTCGCGCGAAAACTTCCAACCGAGTACTTCAGCGCCTGCTTCTCCGTTCAAGGCGCGCTCGACATCGGCCTTTCGTCCTTCGGCACACAGAAAGGCAATGCACCCGCCGCCGCCCGCGCCGCAAACTTTGGTGGCTTCAGCGCCATTAGCCAGCGCTTTTTCAACCAGCTTCTCCATCTGTGGCGTTGTGACGCCGGGCGCCAGTCGTTTCCGGTTGGGATAACCGGCGCGCATCGTTTCAGCTACTTCGTTCCAATCGTCAGCCAGCAGGGCCGCGCGCATGCGCAATGCGGAATCACGAATGCCCCCGAAGAGTTCAAACAATTCCGCATCGCCGTCAATGTGGCGCTTGAAGATGTCCCAATTGTTGGTACCCGAAAGGCGCGGCTCGCCCGTGTAGCAGATCACGATCCTGCTTTCGAGCTTCGCTTCATCGATCTGCAGCGCTTCCCGTTCGATACCCTCGGCGCGGAAGTGGATACAGGACGTGGCACCATACTGCGCTGAATAATAATCCTGAAAGCCGGCGGGCACGCGGATGACGGTGGTTTCGATATTCGCTGCGATAGTGATGAACTTGCGCGGGTCGTAGCGATTGCCAACGAGGCTGTTAAGAGCACCAATACAAGCTATTGCGAGCGCTGACGAGCCACCCAACCCGGCGCCGGCGGGCGCCTGGCTATTCGCTGTCAAGTGAAAACCGGTAGTTGGTTTAAAGAAGTGAACCAGCTTCGAGATCAGTTCGAGACGTTCCTCGCGCACCAGATCTTCGATGGCCGCGAGTTCCGTTTCAAACGCGACCTTGCGGTCCCGCGATTCGAGCACGATGCGACCGTCGTCGCGCGTTTTGATCTGGCAATAAGCCCGCAGCGAAGTGGCAAAATTCACCGTGGCAGCGCCGGGATGGAACAGATATAGCGGCCATATATCGATCGTGCCACCGGCAAGATCGACGCGTGTTGGTGCTGACGATTCAATTAGCACTCAGTTTCTCAGCAGTCCTTTTTAGATCTAATTAATCCGTGACGTGAATGAACGAGATTTTCCATTTGTTATTGACATTTCTCATTTGTCATTGGAACCCTCGTTGATTGGCATAACTCCCACTCTTAGCAGCAATCAATGTCTTTAAATGGCAAATGGCGAATGAAAAATGGCAAATGAAAAATGGCAAATTTTCAGTGTCTCTTAACCTTGCGGCGCTTA
>JBDUAQ010000131.1:0-9586 GCA_040004575.1 bacterium | reverse complement strand
CCGATCGTGGCGAAGATATTCCGTGAGCGAACTACAATTCCACGCACCACACCCAGGTTTTGCATGATGCGGAAGTTGGGCAACTCAAGAGCTGTAGTTACCATTTGATGCGAGACAGAATAACGCGGTGGACTAACTGCGTAAGGTACTCTTTGA
Organism: bacterium; assembly: GCA_040004575.1. GTDB lineage: Bacteria > Acidobacteriota > Blastocatellia > Pyrinomonadales > Pyrinomonadaceae > PSRF01. The sequence goes on along the minus strand of JBDUAQ010000131.1, from coordinate 9,430 downwards.
TCGAGGGGGTCTCTGCTCATGGTGATTGTCCTTTTGCAACTAAGTTTTGAAGAGCGTTAACTTCTTCGCGGGTGCGTTGCGTTTGGCTTTCGGCTCCGCTGGAATCCACAGATACTCTTGCAGCTCACACCGTCCACGTTCATTAAATATTACTCCCTCGGCTTCCAGCATGCGTTGCTGTTTGTCGTGTGGGAGAACGAGCCCGCGGGTGGAACAGCCACCCTGCGCATTGATGACACGATGCCAGGGAGTTTTGTCGTTCGAGGAGTGCATGACGAAGCCAACGGTTCGCGGTGTATAGCCCTCGCCGAGGATTTCGGCAATCTGGCCATAGGTCATCACGTGTCCGCTAGGAATCATACGAACAATTCGGAAGACTCGTTCCCGATAGTCATGGTCAGTCTTATCCGGCATGTTATTACGCTCGGGTTTAGTTCAACGTGCGTAGTATGACGCGGGCGGGGGCGCCGTCGCCACTGCCACCGGCAACTTTCAGGGGTAGACAAATTAGTTCGTAGCGCCCGCTCGGAACCGCTCGCAAATCCAAACCCTCAATGATTACAACGCCCCGGGAAAGAAATGCGAGATGCGTTTGAAAACTGTCTGACTTAAACTTTTCAACTGACAAATAATCTATCCCCACGAGTTTGATTCCTGATTCAACCAGCCAGTGCGCAGCCGCGGGATCGATAGAAACATAATCTTCGCGAAATCCTCTCCGCGTGTCATCCCAGAAGGCGGAATTGCGCGTCTTGAAAAGAATCCTTTGCGAACCACTTATGCAATTGGCGGCAACGAAGGCCGCGTCAATCACGCCGATGTGATCCGCCACTTCCACAACCTCTGCTTCGCCTATGAGACTCTCCAGGGAAAGGGAATCGACTTTCGCTCCGCCTTCGATGAAGTGTGCCGGAGCATCGACGTGCGTGCCTGAATGCAATCCAAAGTTTATTAGCGAAACATTCGCCGCATCGCCGTTGGCTAGCCGCAACCACTGTTTGATCTCGATGCCGGGGTCGCCCGGATAAGTAGGCGTAGCTGCGGACAACGGCACGCTGACATCGTAGATTCGCATTGGGCTAAGCTTAGTCGATCGTTTGGAAAACAAAAAGGAGTTAGGCTTGCGATGGTGGCGTTGATTTCGTTAGCATCGCGCGCTGTCAATACATTCGTAACAGGAGACGCTTATTTCCACCAGTGATACTCAGAATCCGCGTGCGCCTCGTCCTCGACTAGCTGCGTCAAGTTATCTGAACACGGCGCCGCTAATCTGGAGCTTTCAACACGGTAGCCAACGGGAGGCGGTTGAGTTGGTGACTGATGCCGCGCCCGCGCGTTGTGCTGATTTGCTGGCGCGCGGAGAAGTTGAGGCGGCGCTCGTTCCCATCATCGAATACCAACGAATGCCAGACGTGCGAATTGTGCCGGGCGTTTGTGTAGGATCGCATTTGGCAGTGCGCAGCGTGGTGCTGGTCAGCAAGCATGAGGACTTGAAGAATGTTCGCCGAGTTGCACTTGATGCCTCGTCGCGAACGTCACAGGCTCTGGTGAAGATTATCTTCCGCGAGTTTCTGGAGTTCGAACCGGAGTGGCAAACATGCAGTCCCGACGTCAAAGCCATGATGGAAGACAACGATGCCGCGCTACTCATTGGAGATCCAGCGATGAAGGTATCGCTGCCGGATGTTCATGTTTTCGATCTCGCGAGTTTGTGGCGGCAATTTACCGACGTGGGTTTTGTGTTCGCGATGTGGATGGCGCGCGTGGGGGCCGCTGCCTCGATCAGCGAGGTAGACTTTGCCGGCGCTCGCGATGAAGGGCTGGAACAAGTGGAGAAGATCATCTCGCAATACGAAACGGAGTTGTCGCTGCCACGCGAGGAAATCCGAAATTATCTGACGACAAACATTACTTTCGACCTTGATGAGAGCCTGGAGCAAGGCATGCGGTTGTATTTTGAGCTAGCCAGGAAATACGGCTTGATCGCCGAGAACAAACCGTTGCAATTCATCACGACATGAAACCAGTCAAGTGATTGCTGGGACCGCGGGCGTCCCGCCCGCAACGCGCCGCAGGCGCGCAGTTTTTCGGCAGCCTGTTTGCCCAATACATTTTCGCGCTTCGCGCTCATTGCGGGCGGGACGCCCGCGGTCCCAGCAGAAAGTTGACTGATGGTCCTCAAGATGGATCGTTTTGCTTATTGCACACCTAGGCAATAAACTAAGAACATGCCGAGCGAGATACAGTCTATTTTGGATAAGGCCCTCGCGGGTGTGCGGTTGACCGCAGACGATTGCACCGCGTTGCTGGAGTCTCACGATGTCGCCCGCATCGGCGTGGCCGCCGACGAAATTCGGCAGCGCCAGCATCCCGACAACGTTGTCACTTACATCATCGATCGCAACATCAACTACACGAATGTCTGCAACGTTGTTTGCACCTTCTGTGCTTTTTATCGCCGCCCTGGCGCGCCCGATACCTACGTAAGAACACTCCCGGAAATCTGCGACAAGATTGACGAAACGATCGCGCTAGGCGGCACCGGCGTGTTGATGCAGGGCGGCCTGCATCCCGACTTCGGTATCGAGTGGTATGAAGACTTGCTGCGAACGCTGCACGCAAAATATCCGACGTTTCAACTCCACTGTTTTTCGCCGCCGGAGATTCACAACATCCATCTGATCTCCGGACTCGATTACGAAACGATCATGGCGCGCTTGAAAGACGCAGGGCTTTATAGTTTGCCGGGCGGCGGTGGCGAAATACTCGACGACGAAGTGCGCGATCGTGTTTCCACCAAGTGCAACACGGACGAATGGTTGGCAGTGATGCGGGCCGTGCATCGCGTGGGACTCAGATCGACGGCGACGATGATGTTTGGCATCGGCGATAACGTGACGCATCGCGTCAGGCATTTGCAGCGCGTGCGCGATTTGCAGGATGAAACTGGCGGCTTTACCGCGTTCATTTCCTGGACGTTCCAGCGTGAGAACACGGCGCTCGGCCGGCGCATTAAAGACGAGCCAACCGGGGTTGATTACCTGAAGATGCTGGCTGTATCGCGATTATTTCTCGACAACATTGAAAACTTTCAATCGTCATGGTTAACGCAGGGACTAAAACTCGGTCAGGTGGCGCTGCGTTTCGGCGCCAACGACATGGGCTCCATCATGATCGAGGAAAACGTTGTGTCGGCAGCGGGAGCGCACAATCGTGCAGACGAGCAAATGTTGCGTTACCTGATCCGCGAAGCCGGCTTCATTCCACAACAGCGCGATATTCTTTATGCCCATGTGCATCGCGACGAGTCGGCAGCCAGCGATGCATCGCAATCCACACCGCTCGGCGAATTAACCGTGGCAATCGCCGATTAAGTTACCGAGCGATTTTCTACCGACCGCTATACGACCATTCAGGCCCACAAACCCTCACGATGGGTTGAATTCAGTTCGGGCTCGTCTGGAATCAGATACTCCGCTGGAGGATGCTATGGTAGAAGACCAAAAGGCAGAAACAGATTCCAAGCTAAAGACTATGGTGCGCATAATCGAGGTCTTGATTGTACCTATTTTTCTGGGAATCTTGGCGTGGTCCGCGAATCAAGCAGGAAACAAGATCGCCAAGTCGCAACAGAATCTTGCTCTGGAGCAGGCAGAGTGGAATAAGGGTATGAACAGCCGCGAGCAAGAGCGCAAAGACAATGAACTGGATACGCGGTATCTGGAGTTGTTTGGTCAATACTACTTTAACCCGGCAATCGAGAAGCGAAGGTTTGCCATAAACATGATAGATCGAGTTAAGAATGAGCCATTGAGGAAAAGCCTGGCGGTAGTGGCGAGCAACGATCTCAAGGAAAATGCGCCGAAGACTGAGGAGAATGCGAAGCTGCAGCAATTTACCGAAGAGATAGTGAAACGTACGGACGCGCAGTCTACAGATAATATTCCAGCACAAGCTTGGTGTTATCAGGAGAGACGCAATTCATCCGGCGCTGGCCAGTATCTGGTTAGCTGCCACCTGACTCCGGATCGGTGCCAAACCACCCGGGGGCCCAATCCAAAGTTGCAACAGACAGAATGCAAATTGGTCCAGGGCCTTGATCGTATCTCCTGGAAACCCAATTTGCACGGCTACATGAATTCAATATATCAGTACAGTGACCAACCCTTGCCTCCGCCATTTCCGCAGTTTGCTCAATGAAGTTAGCAACGCGAATGGTCTTTCATGGCGTTTGTATTCGCCACGTGTGTTTCGTTTCCCTTAGAGTCATCCGCGCGGTCCTAATCTCCGAGGAAGATCAGCTATGTCTCACCGATCATTTTTCATTGGCGTGATTGTTCTGGTCTTGTTGTTCTCCGCTTCAGCTCGATCGCAAGGGCCTACCTCTTCAGCAGGATCGGATGAGAGCGCGGCGCAGAAAAAGAAAGCAACCGATTTGCTGCTGACGGTTGCCGGCCAGGTCGATAGCTTACGCTCCGCGCAAAATCGCGCTCGAATTGGATCAAACGCGGCTGATGCGCTTTGGGAGCACGACGAAAAACGCGCGCGCAGCCTTTTCGCCGCAGTTGGCGAGGACATCAGGACGGGGTTTGCTGACGCCGATACCGATTTTGAAAAGCATAACCACACGCTGGAGGTTTTTTGGCAGCTCCGAAGCGACACTCTCGGCCGCATTGCCAAACATGACCCGGAGTTGGCGCTGGAATTCCTGCGCGCAACCAGACTTCCGCCTAACACGGGACTGCCTGCTTACCTAACGGACGAAACCGAGAAGTCCCAGGAGCTGCGTCTGGCCGGCCAAGTGGCTGCCAAGAAACCCGAGTTGGCGCTGAAGCTTGGCCGCGAGTCTTTGGCTCAGGGCTTTTCCAGTGATCTCTTCGCAATGCTTGCGACGTTACAGTCCAGCAACAAAGCCGCCTCAGTAAGTTTTTATCAAGCAATCGTCGACAAATTGAAAGACACAGATTTGGCGCAGGACGCGGGGGCGACTCGGTTTGCGTTCGAGTTGGCTAATCAGTTTCTACCGCCGCAGACTGACGAGAGCATTTATCGCGAATTGATTGGCGTCTTGTTAGCTGGCGCTTTAGCAAATGGTTGTGGAAAGCCGACAGGTGAAGATGATACGGAGATTTGCTACGAGATTGGATCAGTATTTCCCAGGCTTGAAAAGTATTACGGTGTGCGCGCGGCGCCTTTGAAGCGCTGGATGCGCGAAGCCGAAGGCCCTGACGTGCCACAGTATGAAATTTGGAGCCAGGCAAGACAGGTAGCCGAAAATGGAACGGTCGACGAGATTCTCGCATTCGTCGAAAAGAATCCTGGGACCAAATACGAACTTTACCGGAGCGCTGTCTGGAAGGCCGAAGCGACGGGCGACTTTGCGCGGGCGCGTCAAATCGCTTCGGATTATCCCAACGAAGAAATGCGTCCGGCGATGATCGCGGAGATTGATCTCCAGCAGAAGCGGTTCTCAACCAACCCGAATAATCCAGCTTCAATTCAACAAGCGCTCAGCACGTTTCATAACGACGAGGAGCGCATCGGATTTTTGCTGGAAAGCGCGGGTCGAATCGGGGCAAACGATCGGAAAGCAGCGTTGGCGTTTCTGAATCAAGCCAGCCAGATCGTTGATTCGACCAAAGGAAAGACACAGCTGGGAGGGCAAGTTGGGTTGGCGCTAATGTATTGCACCCTGAAGAGTAATCGCGGCCTCTCGATTGTGGAATCATTGATGCCCAGGCTCAATCAACTTGTAGCTGCCGCCGCGGCGCTCGACGGGATTGAGAACAACTACCTCAGCGATGAAGAGTGGAACATGACCGGCGCTGGGACATTGGGTGGACTACTTACCGCTCTGGGACAGAACGCCGGGTGCTTCGCGCGGCTGGACTTTGATCGTTCGGTAGCTTTGGCCAATCAACTCGAGCGGCCCGAATTGCGCTTGATGGCTGAACTAAAGATTGCGCAGGGCATTCTAACCGACCAACCAGGTCCGCTCCTGATGTTCCGAGAGACTTACCGACCGATCTACTGAATTCTGTTGCGGCCGTCTGCCGCTTTTTTCATGACTCCAACACGCTCAATCAACACACTCCTCTTCGACTGGGATGGAACTCTGGTTGATTCGGCGCAACTCGGTCTTACCGCTTTCGAGCAGTCATTTGCCGCACTCGGCGTTGCTTTCGATCACGAGATTTATCGCGCGGTCTATTCGCCAAACTGGTATTCAGTTTATGAAGCGATGGGCTTGCCGAAAGATAAGTGGCAGATGGCGGATGACCTTTGGGTCCGGCATTACGGCGAACAAACCGCGCAACCAGTACCGCGCGCGCAGGAAACGATCAAAGACCTGAAGCAGAAGGGCTATCGCCTGGGTGTGGTCAGCAGCGGTAGTGAATGCCGCGTGGCGCGTGAGATAAGCGAACTCGGACTTGCAAGTTTTTTTGAGAGCGTGATCTGCAACGAGCAGATGGAGAACAAGAAACCTCACCCGGAAGGTTTAGAAACTGCAATGCGCGCGCTCGATTGCGCAATGGACGCGACCTGCTACGTGGGCGATAGTCCCGAAGACATCGAAATGGGGAAACGTGCGCACCTGTTTACCGTGGGAGTGCGCAGCGGTTATCCGACGAGCTGGAAATTGAAGCGCCACGAGCCTGACATTCTGATAGAATCACTGGTTGAACTTCTGAATCATTTTTAAGATCGACTCCCCCAGTTCTACTCCCCCAACGTTCAATTATCTAAAGAGTTCAAGACGGAGGGTTGCGCAATGCTGTGGAAAGGTCAACGCCAAAGCGATAACGTCGAAGATCGTCGTGGAGTATCACGCGGGGGAATGGCGATAGGGGGCGGACTCGGTGGAATTGTAGTCCTGGTAATCGCATTGTTGCTCGGCGCCGACCCGCGACAGTTGCTTGAACAGTCAGGAGGCGTCGATCCATCTCGGGGCGCTACCACTTCTCGCTCGGCCAAGCCGCAGGACGATGAGTTAAAACAATTTTCCGCGACAGTCCTTGCCAGTACCGAAGATGTTTGGACGGACATCTTCCGGCAACAAGGCAGAAGTTATCCCAAGCCGACCCTCGTATTGTTCACAGATGAAGTGCGTTCAGCTTGCGGCGAGGCAGGCGCCGCCGTTGGCCCCTTCTACTGTCCGGGCGATGCGAAACTCTACCTCGACCTGTCTTTCTTCAATGACTTGCAAACGCGATTTCGCGCTCCGGGAGATTTCGCTCAAGCCTATGTAATCGCGCACGAAGTTGGCCATCACGTACAAAATCTGCTTGGAACTATGGACAAAGTTGATGCGGCACGCAGTCGAATGAGCGAAGCAGAAGCCAACCAACTTTCAGTTCGACTGGAGCTCCAGGCTGATTTTCTGGCGGGAGTTTGGGCCCACTATGCACAGCAGAAGGGCGTTCTGGAGCGAGGTGACATCGAGGAAGCGCTGGGAGCCGCCAGCGCTGTCGGAGACGACCGGCTACAGCGCGAAGGCCAGGGCTACGTTGTACCGGACTCATTTACTCACGGGACCTCAGAACAAAGAATTCGCTGGTTTCGCAAAGGACTGGAGACTGGCGATCTGAGCCAGGGCGACACCTTCACGACGAGAAATCTGTAGCGGTTGGTTGAGGTTATGTTCTGCGATTACTCGACCGACAGCGAATTTTCGCGCGCTTGCTGCTGATTTGATGAATGCTTGCCATCACTGCGAACCAGGTCTCGGTCGACAGTGGGCCTCAAACGGGCAGGCTACGAAACGATGGAGTGAGCGAAAAGACTATTCTGACCCCGCCGCGGACGACCGTGCGAGGAAGGTTGAGCGCACCAGGGCGTTAAACCTTTCGGGCTGCTCCTGCTCGGGCATCATGCGGCAGTAGTCAAACACTTCCAGGCTCGCGCCAGGGTTCAACTCCTGAAGTGATAAGCCCTTCTCTAGTGGCATAGTGGCGTCTTGTTTACCCCACACGAGGACGACCGGCTGCGTGAGACGTGAGAAGGGAGACTGCGTGTCTGTATTCAGGTAGCCGGCGAGGAAAGCAGCGATTGCATGCTGCGCGCCTGCCTGATGGCTGGTGGCATACAGGTTTGCGACCAGTCGATCCGTGACGCGGCGGTGATCGTAAAACAGATTGTCGCGAGCGTAGTCTCGAATGCTGCGTTCGCTGGCCATCACATTGTAGAAAGAGGTGCCCAGCACTGGCGATTGCAGCAGTCCATAGAATGCAGCCCCGGCCATTCCTGGACGCCGGTTTAGCGCATCGGCTCCCGCAGGCCCATTGAGGACCATTGAATTGATCAACTCCGGATGTTCGTCAGCGACGCGAATCGCGTATGCAGCTCCCAGCGAACTGGCTATTACGTTGGCCGGATAACCTGACACTTCGCGAATGAAATCAGTGATTAGTTCGAAGTAGAGATCGGCGGAATAGGATGCGGCGGCTGGTTTGTCTGAGAAACCGAAGCCCAGCAGGTCTAAGGCATAAACGCGGAAGTCTTTTGCGAGCTCGTCAAAGTTTTTTCGCCACATGAAGCTTGAGGCGCCGGCGCCTACTCCATGGATGAAGACCAAAGGCCGTCCCGGGTTTTCCGCGCCCGAGGTTTTATAAAACACACGGCCATGTTTCCAACGGAAGAAATGCGCCTCGCCGCCGAGCGCGCTGTCATCAGGCTCACTGGCGTTGCGTCGGATTGCGGCGTTGAGTGCGGCGAGCGCGGCTACCCCGGCGCCTCCGGCAAGCATCGTCTTCCAGATGTTTCCTAGTTTCCCCATAAAACAGAAGTCAGAAGTCAGAAAACAGAAGTCAGAAGTTCGGTTGCGCACAGTCAGCGCTCAGACTGTAGATCTAACTCTCAGATGTATCCCTAAAAAGACAGGATTCTGACTTCTGAATTCTGCCTCCTGCTCTTAGATGAACGCAAAATCAAATTGTTCCTGGTGCACCGTTGGATCGCTGCTATTGATGTCCACCGGCCCGAGATATTCCTCGATCTCATTCAACACATCTCGTTCGGTGCTGCGCAACGCCTTTGCCACTTCCGGATGAATGCGCAGCGTTGTCTGGCGGTTCTTTCTGTCGCCGTTCATCGCTTTTCCCAGTGTGCGCGCTTCTTCGAGGAGTTCATAGCAAACTGTCTGCGGCGACTTGATGAGTCCAGCTCCCTGGCAATACTGACAGGGCGAACACAGAGTGCGTTCAAGCGACTGCTTGACGCGTTTTCGCGTCATTATTACCAGACCGAAGTCATTGAAGGAAAGAACCTTGGTTGGCGACTTGTCGCCGCGCAGCGCATCCTGCAATGCTCCCATCACGCGCGTGCGATTGCGGCGCTCTTCCATGTCGATCAAATCCAGCACAATGATACCGCCGAGATCGCGCAGCCGAATCTGTCGCACGATCTCATCAACAGCCTCCAGGTTCGTACG
>JBDUAQ010000130.1:0-9589 GCA_040004575.1 bacterium | reverse complement strand
TGTGGTGACACACGGGAGAGGGAATCAGCAACGGTCTGTTGATTCTATTGACGCCCTGGGCCGAAGCCGAAAGGCTTTGCTAAAGGAGGCTGAGAGGTCTTCTTGAGCCATTCGGATAAAAACGAGTGGCACTCTTTAGACAGGACCCGCTGAAGAGGGCGAATGGTTCGACGCAAGTTGAACCGACGTTGCTGGGTCGTAACCAGAGGTGGAGGAAAAGCCACCAGAACAAAAACCTAACGGCACCGCGTTCGAAAGGATGCGAGAATTGGTAAAACATTTCGTGTGCTGACCGAGGACAGACTGACCGACAGTTGATCTTCGGGATACAAAACCGGCAGCCTAGTGTGTACATGCGAAGCTGCCATCCTTTTAAAAGCTTCGGCGATTATTAGGAAACGGATTGCGCTACTTTCGGTTCGCCGGAGGTAGCGTTTTCCGTTTTTGGCATCTGCGACTCAAAACGTTTATCATTAGTCACTTCTTAATCTTAATTTTTTGACGCCGCGCAGTGATCCCCCGTCTCCGTTGGTTCTGCGCGCCTTAGTTTCGAAAGGAGAGGGCTATGACTGAAGCAAGAATGCAGGAAACTCCCAAATACGCGCCTGGCACCTTTTGTTGGGTGGAACTGGGAACTACCGACAGCGAAGCTGCTAAGAAGTTTTACACTGGATTGTTTGGCTGGACCCCCGATGACAGGCTGGTCGGACCGGGTATGGTCTACACGATGTTGAACCTTGACGGCAAAAATACTGGCGCGCTCTACCAAATGGAGCCAGAAAAGCTCGCTCAGGGTGTTCCGCCACACTGGTTATCATACGTACTGGTCACCAGCGCCGATGAAAGCGCGGCAAAGGCGAAGGAGCTTGGCGCGACATTGTTGGCAGGGCCTTTCGACGTCACGACTGTAGGACGCATGGCCGTGATTCAGGATCCTACTGGAGCGGTCTTCGCACTCTGGCAGGCGGGAACTCACCAGGGCGCCGGCGTAGTAAACGTCGCAAATTCCTTTTGCTGGAATGAACTGATGACCACCGACACCACAAGGGACGGAGAGTTTTACACTGGACTTTTCGGCTGGGGAAAAGACACGCAGAATTTCGGACCGCTGGAATATACGATGTTCAGTAACAACGAGCGGCCCGCGGGAGGGATGTTGCAGATAACTCCCGACATGGGTCCTATTCCTCCCAACTGGCTGGTGTATTTTGCGGTCGACGATTGCGATGCCAAAACTCAGAAAGCAACTGAACTCGGTGGCAGCGTGATGCAACAGCCTGATGACATTCCAAACATTGGTCGCTTTTCGATCCTAACTGATCCCCAGGGCGCTGCGTTTGCGCTCATTAAGTTGGAGAACCCGGAAGCGGCCGCCGAACGGAAGGCCTAACTTCGAAGCAGTTTCAATTTGAGAACCCCGAATGTAGCGGGCGAAGGCAGACGACTTCGCTCGCTACGTTTGCTCTAAATAATCCCGAGAGCCAACCCATAACATGAACTCACGTCTGGTTTGGCTTCTCTTATGTCTCATCTGGGGCTCGACGTGGCTCTTTATAAAACTTGGCCTTGCCGATCTCCCGCCATTCACCTTTGCCGGCATCAGGTTTGTAATCGCTTCCGCAATCCTCTTCGCGATCATTAAGGCCCGTGGGCTGTCGCTCCCGCGAACTCGAGCTGACTGGATACTTCTTGCCGTTACCGGGGTGCTCTCGTTTAGTCTGAACTATGGTTTGGTGTTTTGGGGCGAGCAATATATCTCGTCAGGGCTCGCCGCGCTATTGCAAGCCACGATTCCTGCTTTCGGACTCGTCATCGCTCATTTTTATCTGCCGGGCGAGCAGATGACACCTGTGAAGATCCTCGGAGTAGTGATAGGAGTCGCAGGCGTCGGCGTGGTGTTTTCCAACCAATTGACTGTTGCCGGCCCTAGAGCTTTGGCGGGATGTGCGGCTTTGGTTTTTGGATCAGCGTGCGCCGCTTACGCTAACGTGCTGGTAAAGGCGCGCGGAAACAATCTCGATCCGGCGATACTTGCGGGCGGCCAGATGGTGTTTGGCTTAGTACCGTTACTGGTTGTAGGTATTCTGCTCGAAGGAAATCCACTGCAATTTCATTGGACGCGCATGGCCATTATCGCGCTCTTGTATCTGGCCATCGTTGGTTCGGTCATAGCATTTCTGTCGTACTACTGGCTGGTGCAACACATGGACGTCACTAAGACGATGTTGATCGCATTGGTCACGCCGGTGACTGCAGTTATCCTGGGCGTGATTGTGTTGCATGAGGAATTGAATTGGCGCACGTTTGCCGGCGGCGCGATGATCATGTCGGGGATCGGTTTGATTGTCTTGCTGAAAGCCAGGGGAACCAGCTCGACACCAGTTTCGTCGGGAATTAATTAGGCGTCGCGGACGACATTCGCTGAGGCAAAGACTCTCGCTTTCAAAGATAAACCGTCTGAGGTCGCCACTGGGAGCCAATCGAGCCCTTCAGTTTGCGCCAGCAGGTAAGCCTCAACCGCTTGCCTGACAAAATTAATCTCATTCGCCGGGTAGCAGTTTGGCAGTTTCCGCAATTGCTCAACCTGATCCGGCTTTAGCCAGTATCCGCCAACCTCTAAGCCAAACAGATTTGGTACCGCCAACTCCAGTGCTGTTCGGTGGACGGCGCGCAGATATTTTGCTGACTGCGATTCGATATGGATGACGCAATCAGTTAGCGCAAATGCACAAAGCTTCAGGTTGCTTTGTGGATCAGGATTTTCTCGAATTGCCATTGGCATCTGCGTTCTGGCGTAGCAACTTTGGAATGGTCGCCCGCAGTTCAGAGTTCAACCTTTAGGTTGTGCTCTATTAACTAGCAAGCTAAAGCTTGAACTCTAAACTTCGGGCCATACTGCTCGCGATCTCAAATTTGAAATCTAAGATCTCAAGCGGAAGTTTGATAGTTGCGAATGAGTCCACGAACAACGCCCTGGATCTGAATGCGCTCAGGAGTCTTGATAAATATTGGTTTGAACTGCGGGTTGGCCGGCTCCAGGCGAATGAAGTCTGGTTCCCGATAAAACTTCTTCACAGTCGCATAGTTTCCATCTATCAGCGCCACTACCATCTGGCCATTCTCGGCGGTCTGCTGAGACGAGACGATGATGATGTCGTTGTCCTGGATGTTTTCTTCAATCATCGAATCACCGCGCACGCGTAGTGCAAACATGCGACCTCGTCCGATCATGCTTTTCGGAGCTGCGACAGTTTCGTGGGCGAGTACTGCCTCTATTGGTTGGCCGGCCGCAACAAGTCCTAACAAGGGAACTTCAAACTCATCTGCGCCGCTCTCCGGCGCATCTATCTTGACGAGTTCAATGCCGCGACTAACATTGGGGATGCGCTTGATGAGTCCCTCCCGCTCAAGCGCCGAGAGGATGCTGTGGACGCTCGCCGATGAAGTCATCTGGAATTGCCCGCCAATTTCGGCAATGGTGGGAGGCTGATTATTGGTTTCCAGGTAGCGGCAGATGAACTCATAGACCTGCCTTTGCCGTGCGGTTACGGGCATCTCAAATCCCTCCATGAAAGTCTTGCTTCAAATAGGCCAACGTGCTATTTTCGCCCTGTGCCGAAAATCAAGCGAATATTATCGAAGATAGGGCGAAGCGTCAAGCGATAAATAAGGTGGAATCATGAGAGCCGCAGCTTCAAAAGTCGAAATCGAATCTGAGATAGCCGCGCGCTTCGGTTCTGCGTTTCAGGCGCATGAAAAAAGACCGGCGGAAGTAATCTCCAGCGGCATTCCTCAAATCGATTCATTTACCTTAGGCGGTCTTCCACGCGGCGCCATAACGGAGGTCTTTGGATCGGCCTCGTCAGGTCGGACGAGTTTTATGTTTTCTGCTTTGGCCCACGCAACCAGGCATGAAGAAGTTTGCGCGTTGGTAGATACCAATAATTCTTTCGATCCTAAATCTGCAACCCGCGCGGAAATAAATTGTGAACGACTACTCTGGATCCGTTGTGGCAACAATCTCGAGCACGCATTTAAAGCCACCGATCTCTTGTTGCAAGGGGGCGGCTTTGGGCTGGTGCTGCTTGATCTCGGAGACGTTCCGGCAAATTCTGCGAAACGAATTATTTCATCCTGGTGGTATCGCTTCCGTCGCACTCTGGAACCCACGCCCACCGCGCTGGTTGTAATTGCGGAGGAGAGTTGCGTGCGATCGTGCGCAGCTTTGGCGCTGGAGTTAAGAGGAGAAACAGGTCTCTGGTCATCAACTAATGAAGGACCGGTGAGCGAACTCTTTACTAAAGGGACTCGCTCGCCGTTTTCTTCATTATCAATTCCCACCCCAGCAATGGTTGGTGCGCTTAGTCGCCCAGTGAATAAATATTCATTGCCTCACTCAACCTTATTGAAGGGTCTGTCTTTTCAGGTGCAATGCCAGCGCCCGCTCTATCTCAACAAGCGAGCCGACGAACTTGTAGTCAAAGCCGGCTAATTATCCCGATCCGAATGAAGCGGGAATTCCTTGACAATGTTCGCTAATTTTCGCTAATCTTCGTCTGCGTTTGTTTTTAACTTAAAACTCCTGAAAGAACGCAATGTTTGCCTGCATTCATGTCCAGCAAATTCCGGCAGAAGTGTCTGGCACTCCAGCCGGGCTGCCCGCCTCCACCGCATCGGCGTTGCGCCGAAGGGGATCCCGGGTCTGCGGATCCCGCTCACTGGCGGACTTTGCTTACACGTTTTCGCCTCTCGTCGAGGAGACCGAGACAAACACCGTGGTGATTGACGTCGAGGGGTGTGCTCTGCGATTTGGGTCTGCCTATGAACTGGCCATCGAGATTGCGAAACAGGCGAAATTCAACGAACCTGCGGGGCTAAGTTGCAAGGTCAATGTGGCTCTGGCGGCAAACCCGGATGCTGCCATACACGCTGCGAAGTATTTCAAAGGCATAACTTTTATTTCTCCTGGAGAAGAGCTCAACGCTCTGGGGGAGCTACCCATCGAATGTTTGATAAGTCCAAAGTCCAATGTCCAAAGTCCAAAGTCAAAAACCAAGGCAGCAGACAAGATGTCTGCGCTCCCAGCAAGGACTTTGGACATTGGACATTGGACTTTGGACGACGCGAAGTTAGCAGAAATTCTTGAGACGCTCCGGCTCTGGGGCGTGCGTACCTTTAAAGAATTTGCCGAACTGCCAGTCGCCGGAGTTTCCGAGCGGCTGGGCCAGGACGGATTAAAGTTACGTGAGCTGGCGAGCGGAAAAACTAAGCGTGACTTAAAACTCAGGCAAGCGGTGCCGGAGTTCAAAAACGCACTTGAACTTGAGTATCCCATCGCCGAACTGGAACCGCTCTCGTTCATCCTGGCGCGACTCCTCAATCAAATCTGCGCGAACCTAACATCCTACGCACTCGCCACGAACGCTTTGCAGGTAGAGATGAAACTGGAGCACGGCCCCGCGCATGAAATCAAACTGAACCTGCCTTACCCGATGCGCGATCACAAAGTGTTTCTCAAACTTCTGCTGCTCGACACGGAAATGCATCCGCCCCCGGCAGCGGTTGTTGGCGTTTCGATTAATTGTGAACCGGTGAAGCCGCGCGTTTTGCAAACGGGATTGTTTATTCCGCTGGCGCCGGAGCCGGAGAAGTTGGAACTGATGCTGGCCCGGCTCGCAAAGCTGGTGGGGGCCGAGAATATCGGTTCACCGGAGCTGCTCGACACACATCGACCGGATGCGTTTCGGGTCAAGCGGTTTGAGATTAGCCAAAATAAAAAAAAGAAAAGAGCAGACAAGATGTCTGCGCTCCCAGCAAAAGCCAATCCGCAATCCGACATCCGCAATCCAAAATCGAGCTTGGGCTTTCGAGTGTTCAGGCCGCCGTTGCGTGCACTGGTGCAGGCAGAAGGAGGATGTCCGCAAGAGATCAGCGCCTGGAACAAAAACAAAAGTGTTCATGGAAAAGTGGTGGGAGTGGCTGGTCCCTGGCGCACCTCGGGCGAGTGGTGGCGCGCGGACGCGTGGGCGCGGGATGAATGGGACGTGGCAGTGGAAAGCAGAAGTCAGAAGTCAGAAGTCAGGAGTCAGAATTCGGAATCTTCGGTATCCAAAGAAATGGGAGGATTCGTAGGTTCGTCCAGCCAAGTTCTTTACCGGATTTATCGCGAGTTGCGTAGTGGGGCGTGGTTTGTGGAAGGGATTTATGACTGAGAACAAACTAACCGCCAAGACGCCAAGAGCGCCAGTAAACAACTTATTAAAGTGATGGATGGGCGTGGATGAGCGGAGGTTAACTTAAATATATCAATCGAGCGCAAGCTGAATTTAAACACTGAATTTGTTTTCTTATTGGCGCTCTTGGCGTCTTGGCGGTTAATTAACGTGGATGGATAGCTACGTCGAATTACACACACGTTCAGCGTTCAGTTTTCTTGAAGGCGCGTCGGTGCCTGAAGAGTTGATCGCCGCGGGTAAGGCGCTGGAGATGCCGGCGATGGCTTTGCTGGATCGCGACGGTGTGTATGGCAGCCCGCGCTTTCATCTGGCGGCGCAGAAGATTGGGATCAAAGCGCATATCGGAGCGGAGATAACTGTCCGATTAGATTCGCCTCCATACACTCTATGTGAGAAGCCAGTTACAACCAGTGCCGTAGGCGCGGCAGATAATAGCCCCGGGCGTAAGCCCGGGGAACAGGACAAAGTTTTGATCCGAGCCCTCGAAGAGGGCGACAGAAGTTCATTCCTCAGCATGAAAGAATCTGTCGCCCCTTCCGGGGCTCAAGAAAAGATTTTTGAGACTGATCCCCGGGCTTACGCCCGGGGCTACTATCTTCCGCCCGCTATCGCGGGCTCGTCGCCGCAATTATTTACACTTCCCTTATTGGTTAAAAACCGCGTCGGTTACCAAAACCTCTGTCGCTTGATCACGTTGATGAAGTTGCGCGTGCCGAAGCATGCAAAGCCGGGAGAGTGGGCAGTTACGCCGGATGAGTTGGCGCAATATGCGGAAGGGTTGGTTTGCTTGACGGGTGATCGCGATGGACCGTTAGCAAAAGCATTTCACGGTGGAGACACATCAGAGAGCACTGAGGAGGCACAGAGAAGGGCCGCGTGGTTAGTCGACGTCTTCAGCAAAGGAAATGTTTATGCTGAACTGCAGCGTCATTTCAATCGTGAAGAGGAAGCGAAGAACCAGGCAGTGCTGGAACTTGCCAGGCGTTTTGATTTACCTCTTCTGGCCACCAATGGCGTTTGTCATGCGAGCCCCACGCAACGTGAAGTGACGGACGTTTTCACCTGCATTCGCAATCACGTGCGATTGGAAACTGGCGGCAGATTGCTTGCGACAAATTCCGAGCGCTATCTGAAATCCGCGAAGGCCATGTCGCAACTCTTTGCCGACTTGCCTGAAGCTATTCGCAACACCACGGAGCTTTCCTCGCGTTTGCAATTTACCCTGGGAGATCTGGGTTACGAGTTTCCGAAATATTCCGTGCCACCTGGTGAAACGATGACTTCGTTTTTGCGAGCGCGTACGGAAGAGGGCGCGCGGCGACGTTATACCGGTGAGCAGGGCAAACCTTCATATGAAAAGGCGCGCCGGCAGATCGAACATGAGCTCCGGCTGATCGAAAAGCTCAAGCTCGAGGGTTACTTCCTGATCGTTTGGGACATCGTCGAGTTTTGTAAGCAACAAGGGATTCTGATTCAAGGGCGCGGCTCGGCGGCAAACAGCGCGGTCTGCTACAGCCTTGGCATCACTGCGGTCGATCCCATCGGTATGGAATTGTTGTTTGAACGCTTTCTGTCTGAAGAGCGCGGCGAGTGGCCCGATATTGATCTCGACTTGCCGAGCGGTGACCAGCGCGAACGCGCGATTCAATATGTTTACGAACGTTACGGAAAACTCGGCGCCGCGATGACGGCAAACGTGATCACTTATCGTGGTCGCTCGGCGGCGCGCGAAGTCGGCAAAGCTCTCGACTTTGACGACGAGACACTGGGCCGGCTTGCAGGGCTGGTGCACACCTGGGAATGGAAAGATCCAAAGGACTCTACGGCGCGGCAGTTTCGCGATGCCGGGCTCGATGTAAGAAATCCGCGGATAAGAAAATTCTTTGAGCTTTACGAACGAGTGCAGGATCTGCCGCGGCATCTGGGCCAGCACTCCGGCGGCATGGTGATTTGCCAGGGACAACTCAATTCCGTAGTGCCGCTCGAGCCCGCCGCAATGCCCGGCCGCGTCGTCGTTCAATGGGACAAAGAAGATTGCGCGGACCTGGGGCTAATTAAAGTTGATCTGTTGGGACTCGGAATGATGGCGGTGTTGGAAGATTCGATTCAGTTGATTAGCGATGCTTACCGGGAAGAAGTTGATCTGGCGCAGCTTCCTCAGGACGACGCGGCCGTCTACGCGGCCTTACAAAAAGCTGACACGATTGGGCTGTTTCAGGTCGAGAGCCGCGCGCAGATGTCGTGTCTGCCACGACTGCGGCCGCAAAAGTTTTACGACATCGTAGTGCAGGTGGCGATCATCCGGCCCGGTCCGATTGTCGGCAACATGGTTCACCCTTACTTGAAACGCCGGCAAGGTCGCGAAGAAGTTACTTATGCGCATCCTTTGCTGGAGCCGGTATTGAAACGTACGCTCGGCGTTCCCTTGTTTCAGGAACAGTTATTGAAGATAGCGATGATCTGCGCAGACTTTTCCGGTGGTGAGGCGGAAGAACTAAGACGTGCTTTTGGTTTCAAACGATCCGAAGCACGCATGAAGGAGATAGAAGTGAAACTGCGCCGCGGCATGGCGCGGAAGGGCCTCAAGCAAAAATCACAGGAGGAAATCGTGCAGGCAATCACTTCGTTTGCGCTTTATGGTTTTCCGGAATCGCATGCGGCCAGCTTCGCTTTGATTGCTTACGCCAGCGCCTATTTGAAGTGCCATTATCTCGCCGCTTTCACCGCGGCAATTCTTAATAACCAGCCGATGGGTTTCTATCAACCGTTTACGCTCATCAAGGATGCGCAGCGACATGGACTGACCGTCAGGCCGGTTGATGTAACCAGATCGGATTGGTTGTGCACGATCGAGGAAGAAGAAAGTCTAAAGTCCAATGTCGAAAGTCCGGCGAAGTCCAAAGTCCAAAGTCCAACGTCCAAAGTCAAAAACAAGACAGACCAGCGGACATTGGACATTGGACATTCGACTTTGGACAAACTGGTTCTTCGGCTCGGATTGCGTTATGTAAAAGGCCTGAGTGAACAATCTGGAAAAGCGATTGTGCGCGAACGTATTAAGTGTGCCTTCGTGAGCATTGATGATTTAAATCACCGCGTGCCGGAGTTGCGCAAGGATGAACTACGGAAACTGGCGGCGGTGGGCGCGTTTAACTTCATCCAAGAAAATCAAAAGAAAAGTCCAAAGTCCAAAGTCCAAAGTCCAAAGTTAAAAACACCAAACGCGGACTCTCTCATGGTCCAAACTTCTTGCGATGGACAGACTTTGGACTTTGGACATTGGACTTTGGACAAAGCAGTTCACCGGCGCGACGCTTTGTGGCAGGTTGAGCGAGTGGCGCGACCGGCGGGCG
>JBDUAQ010000129.1:0-9636 GCA_040004575.1 bacterium | reverse complement strand
CCAACAAGGTGCGTTTAATCGGAGCGACCTCGAGCGGGGCTTATGCACAATACATAGCGGGCAATGAATTACTTGATAGCCTTTTCAAGCAAGTGAACCTCGCAGATGAGCTCAGCTCCTCTGAGCAGAGCGACAAAGACGCTAACGCAGAGACCCGGGCAAACTCCAACGGTTTCCAGGGCGAAAAGATTTCGGCGGATTTACAACAGTTGATCCAAGGGAGTTCCCGCAAAGACCGCGTCAGTGTCATTCTGCAAGTCGATGATGTGAAGAGCGGTCGGCTGAATGACTTCTTCAAGCAATATGGCGTCACGATCAATGCGCAAATGGCGCATCTTGGTTCCATTCAGGCGGAAGTCCCCGTCAAAGCCCTGGCAGAGTTGGCGGCACGCACGGAAGTGCACCATGTTTCGCTAAACAGCGAGGTCAAAGCGTTTGGTCACGTATCGGCAACGACCGGCGCGGATTCCGTCCGGCAACAGACAACAACTTCGCTGCTGGGCGGCACCACATCCTATACGCTCGATGGCTCAGGCATCGGCGTTGCCATCCTTGATTCCGGTATGGATACCGATCACAAAGCATTTCTGGGAGCTAACCACCTCAGCCGTATTGTTTTCAGCAAAGATTTCACGGGCGAAAATCGCGTTGATGATCCTTACGGGCATGGAACGCACGTCGCGGCAACGGCAGCAGGTAGCGGGCGCATTTCTAATGGCAAGTTCATCGGCATCGCGCCCAATGCGAAAATCGTTAACCTTCGCGTGTTGAATAGCGCTGGAGCGGGTTCTGTCTCCAGCTTGCTCAGTGCTCTCGATTGGGTCTTGAACAACCGAACCGCCTACAACATCCGAGTTGTCAATATGAGTCTCGGAATGCCCGCGGTTGATTCGTACCAGAATGATCCTGTGTGTCGTGCTGTTCGCCGTCTGGTTGACGCCGGCGTGGTCGTCGTCGCAGCCGCGGGTAACAATGGCAAGAACGGCGCCGGTCAGAAGTTGTACGGCAAAATACACTCGCCGGGCATCGAGCCTTCGGCACTAACCATCGGCGCGTCGAACACCTTTGGAACAAATGGACGCGCAGATGATGTTATGGCAACCTACAGCTCCCGTGGTCCGACGCGCGGTTTTTGGACCGATGCCACCGGTACCAGGCATTTCGACAATCTTATTAAGCCCGATCTGGTCGCACCCGGAAACAAAATCGTGTCCGCCGAATCGGACAATAACCTTCTGGTCACCCAGCATCCGGAACTGGATTCCGGTGTCAGCCAGTTTTCCAACCGCCGTGAGATGTACATGAACGGCACCTCGATGGCGACGCCGATTGCGGCTGGGGCAGCGGCCCTTTTGCTGCAGGTCAATCCGCAGCTGACGCCCAACATGGTCAAGATGATCTTAATGTACACGGCGCAGCAGCTTCCCGGCTTCAACATGTTTGAGCAGGGTACGGGCGAAATCAATATCGAAGGCGCGGTGCAAATGGCCAAGCTGGTGCGCACCGATCTCCTCCCGGCTACGCTACTCGGCGCACCACTCTTGACCGCATCGGCGCCTTCGCCGCAGAGCACAATTGCGGCACAGACATTCAGCTGGTCGCAGGGAGTTATTCTTGGTCGTACCTATGCCAAGGGCACCAGTTTGGTAACCAACTACCAAAAGATCTATGGGCAGGGTGTCTTGCTGAGTGATGGAGTATTGACCAGCGATGGTGTGCTGATCAGCGACGGAGTTCTGATAAGCGATGGTGTGCTGATCAGCGACAGCATAATGACCAGCAATGGCGTCCTAGTGGGTGATGGCACGCTGCTCTGTAGCGGCGGTGTCTTACGCGGCGATGGCGTGCTGTTGAGTGACGGTGTTTTGATAAGTGATGGAGTTCTGATAAGCGACGGTGTTTTGATAAGCGACGGAGTTCTGATAAGCGATTCCTACTTGCAGGCGCAATCTTCGACGCTTGGTGGTGATGAAACCTTATCAATGGAGATCGAACCAGACTCCGGGGTTGATTATCTCGGCTACTAAGGTATCCCAATGTATAAACCTGAAAGACAAGATCAACTCAACCCACTACCCAGGGAGCAAGCAATGAAAAACATCGAGTCCCCATCACTAAACGCACTGATGACCAAGGTCATGGCTGAAACGCCATACCTGCCGGAAGCCGACATGACAGTTAACCTCATCGAACTGACGGAAGAGGATCGCAATGAGGTGCTTGGGTTCCTGGCTGAAAGGCCTGTCCACACCGTTGTTATGGTCGGCTTCATCCGCGATAACGGCTTCATCAGCCCCCACAACCGCGGCACCTTCTACGGCTGTCGCAACTCTGAAGGCCGGCTCGAAGGCGTGGCCTTGATCGGACATGCGACGCTCGTCGAAGCGCGCACTACCCGCGCCATGCAGGAATTTAGCCTGGTAGCACAAGGCTTCCAGAACACGCACATGATCCTGGGCGAATCAGAGAAGGTCGAACAATTTTGGAACTACTATGCTGACGAGGGTCAGGACATGAGACTTGCCTGCCGCGAAATGCTGTTCGAAGTTCGCCAGGCCATGGTGGTTCGCGAACAGGTTGCGGGTCTGCGACTCGCTACCATCGACGACCTCGATAAAATCGCGCCGGTGCAGGCCGGGATGGCTGAGGATGAGAGCGGAATCAATCCATTAGAGACTGATCCGGAAGGCTTCCGCGCCAGATGCGCGCGACGAATCGAGATGGGCCGCGTGTGGATTCTTGAAGAGAACGGGACGTTGATCTTCAAAGCCGACATTGTGGCAGATACTCCGGATGTGGTTTATCTCGAAGGTGTGTGGGTAAACCCGACTGAGCGCGGCAAAGGATTCGGCAGGAAATGCATGAGACAACTTTGCCAGGATTTACTCTCGCGTACCAACACGGTATGTGTGCTGGTAAATGAAGACTATCAGCGCGCCCACACCTTCTACCGGATGTGCAATTTCAAAATGCGCGGCGTCTACGACTCCATTTTCCTCCGCCGCTTAGAAACCACGATACAGTAAGAGAATTCAGAATTCAGAAGACAGAAGACAGTAGTCGGAATCAGCGGTTCTGGTTCTAACTACTGTCTTCTGTTTTCTGAATTCCGTATTTATAGAAAGCAAAGCCCAAACACGCGCCCAGTGTGTTGAGAATCACGTCATCGATATCGACCGCCCTCAGATTCCCAAAAAACCGCCATACGAATTGGATCGCTTCGATACCCACAGACAAGCAGAGCGCAAACAGCAGCACTCGCTTTAATGTCCGGAATCGATGGCTGATGAGCGGCAGCAGAATTCCCAAAGGCAGAAGGAGCGCGAGATTGCCGAACGTGTTCATTAGGCAGAAAGTCTTGAGATCGAGAAATATGCCCCAGGCGTTTCGGTAGCACTTGAACGAATACCCAAACGGAACGCTGTTGATGTGATATGAAGGAGGGGCCTTAAAGCCTGAGAGGTGAGTCGGAACGATCGTAACGGCGGCAACGACACCGATATAAACGATGAACGCCGCGATCAGTAATTTTCTTTTTATGACTTGTGCCAGAGATTGGATGTTAGACGGGCTCAGCCAGCCTGCGCAAGCAAGCCGGTTAAACCCGTCCAATCGCGACTGAAACGACTACCTCGGAAAGCGCCCGCGATACTCACCCGACACCAGGAACGCCTTCACCATTTCCGCCTCGCGGAAGTTGCCGTTGAAAGAGTCCAGCTTCGCCAACCAGAAATTGTAGCCTGAGAAGTCAGTGTCTGGTGACGCATTCGCATCGCGCCGTAGCCGAAGTATTGCATCAGCACAAATGCCTGATTCGACTCCTGCTGCTCCAGCGCTGAGTTTTCTGCCACGCGTCGCAAGGCCCGTCCCCGAGCTGCCGCATCCGCAGAGGTAGAGGCCTAAGGTCGCATAGTCACCGGGGATGCTTTTCGTTCCCGTCAACGCAAGCGTCGAAGGCGCCATTGGCGCGAGGTAGGCCATCAACGGACTGTTGAGATCTATCCTTCCGACGTTGAAAAACGGCAGAGCGACAGGATGAACCGGCGCGCGCTTCGTCGCGTTCGCGGTGGTATCGCTTGCAGCCATCACCTGGAAGACACGAACGGAGACGGTTGCGGCGATGATGGCAATGCCGACGAGCATTACCAAAAGGCGAGCGCTGGGTTTGATCCAGCCGCGCGTGAGGCGGGAGAGTTGAGCGGCCGCGTGTTTCCTGAGTCCCCTACTGCTTAGTCGCCTGCTTTGGTCCGCGTGCTTTGGCGCGTTGGACAGGTTGGACAGTCCAAAGTCCAGGGTCCAGAGTCTGGATATTCATTATGAGAATCAACCTCCGCCTGCGGCTCTGCCGCCGCATAGTGCGGTAAGGCTCTGCCTTACCGACCGCTACCCTATCTATTATTTTCTGAGGCTGCGCCTCAGAAGATTGGAGGCGCAGCCTCCCTAATTCTTAAAAGACTTGGGACGGTAAGGCGGAGCCTTACCGCACTGTGAGGCGGCAGAGCCGCGGGCGCTGATTGAGTGGTGCGTCGGACACGGCTTCGGGGCAGTAGCCCGACTGTTATGGAGGGCTTGGCTTTGAACCTTGGAGCCCTCCATGACTGTCGGGCTACTGCCCCGGCGCAAACGGCTCAAGATAGCTGTCGGGCTACTATCCCCGGATCTTGGACATCAGATATTGGACTTTGGACGTTGGACTTTATGCATTGGAATGTTAGGCTTGAATTCCCAGACCCAAGTTTTCATGCCGACAGAAACGAGCATCATGGCCCCTGATGTTAACAACCCGGACGAGCGTCCACTTACCATCCTCGTTGTCGACGACTTCGACGATACGCGACTGCTGCTTCGAACCTGGTTGCAACGGAAAGGGTTTCGCGTAGTGGAAGCCGAAGACGGAAATCGCGCCGTCGCGGCGGCGGAAAGCATTCGTCCGGATTTGATCATCATGGACGTGGAAATGCCCGAGCTCGATGGGCTCGCAGCAACGCGCAAGATTCGCGAGCTTGCGAACTTTGGCGCAGTGCCGATCGTTGCGGTATCCGCATACGGCGCGGACCAATATCGCGAACGCGCGCTGGAGGCAGGCTGCAATGAGTATATGTCAACTCCCTTCGAGCCGAAGGAGCTTGAACGGCTGATACGATCGCTGATTCGGTAGTCCAAAGTCCAAAGTCCAATGTCCAATGTCCAAAGTCAAAACCAAGGCTTTAAGCCGCGTTCGGAAACCAAGCCCTGTGATAAGAAAGACTTTGGACATTGGACTTTGGACATTGGACTTTCCTTCGTCCTGCTTCTCCTCCTCGCGACCAGCAGCTTCGCGCAGGAAAAGTGTGGGATGAAGCTCGCGGAACTACCTGCGACTCCGGAGTTGTTTGGGTTTCACCTGAGCATGACTACGGCGCAGACAAAAGCCCGCGTGCCGCAAGTTGTCTTCGGACGAGTCGACGACTTTGGCGTGTCGAAGACGAGCGTCAACCCAGACTTCGATCCATCGATCGAAAAAGCCAGCCTCAACGGTGTCCGCACTGTTTCACTCGACTTCCTGGATGATCAACTGACTTCTCTTTGGTTCGGTTACGATGGCACGTTCAAGTGGCAGACGGTGCCTGACTTCGTTGCCGGCATCTCGCAAGCACTGCATCTGCCCGCCGCCTGGAAGCCCTGGAAACTTCGTGGTCAACAAATTTATTGCGCCGACTTTCAAATGACGGTGATAGTGGTCTCCGAAAGCCCGAGCTTTCACATCATCGACGAGACTGCCGCACAAACTATCGCCGCGCGCCGGGAAGCAAAAGAGGAACTGGACGCGGCCCCAGAAGAAGCAGCTTCGACTGAAATCGTGGCCGACAAGAAAGACAAGCTTTACTACCTGGAAGGCTGCCCGCCGCCGCGCGAGATTAAGGCAGCGGATCGAGTGGTGTTTAAGTCGCAGGAAGAAGCTGAGAAGGCCGGGTATAAGCTGGCGAAGGCGTGTGAATGAGTGAAAGGTGAAGAGTGAAAGGTGAAAAGTGAAAGGTGAAAAGTGAAAAGTAAGAATCGACTTATGCGCTCAATATAAAACGACTATTCACTTTTCACCCTTCACTTTTCACCTTTTGCTTTTCACCTTTCACTGTTCACTATTCACTGAAAGGAATTAGGATGCTGAAAGAATTTCGGGAGTTCATTGCTCGCGGTAGTGTGCTGGATTTGGCGGTGGCCGTAATTATCGGGGCTGCCTTTGGCAAGATCATTACCTCGCTGGTTGAGGGCGTGATCATGCCGCCCATCGGCTTGCTCTTCGGTAAGGTGGATTTCGCAAACCTGATCATCGATCTTTCCGGTCAGCATCCCGCTACGCTCGCCGAAGCTAAGGCAAAGGGCTTGCCCGTCATTGCCTACGGCGCATTCCTCAATGAGGTGATCGCTTTTCTCATCGTCGCCTTCGTGATCTTCCTGATCGTGAAAGCCGTGAATCGGCGGAAACGTGTTGAGGCCGCCGTCCTGACTAAAGACTGCCCCTATTGCTTGTCGCCCGTTCCGCTCGCCGCGACGCGTTGTTCGGGCTGCACCTCAGAACTGCAAGCGGCTTAAGACAGTCCAAAGTCCAATGTCCAAAGTCCAATGTCCGCTTGATGCATCGGGCTTTGGACATTGGACGTTAGACTTTGGACTTTGGACTTTGGACTTGATTCATGCGCGAGTGTCCACGTTGTGAAAGTTGTTATGAAGACGACGTAGTTGTGTGTCCGCTGGACCAGGCAAACACGAAGCACACGCTGCCGGGGCCGACCCTCCTGTCGTCGCGTTATCTCCTCGAGAAACGTCTGGGCCGAGGCGCGATGGGCCAGGTCTATCTGGCGCGCGACGAGAACCTCGTAACGCGTCGCGTCGCCATCAAGACCGTGCGCCCGGACATTCTCAGCGACGAGAGCCTGCAGGATGGCGAAGCGATTGCGCGCTTCGAACGTGAAGCTCGCGCGGCCGCGTCTATCCGCCATCCCAACGTCGTTGACGTCACCGACTTTGGCAAGAGTCCCGAAGGCGTATTTTTTCTCGTGATGGAATACGTCGACGGCGAAAGCCTTTATCAACTCCTGCGCCGCGAAGGCACGCTCGACATTCAACGCACGGTGACGATTCTCGGCCAGGTAGTCGCGGGCGTTGACGCCGCGCATGATGCCGGCATCCTGCATCGCGATCTCAAACCTGCGAATATTTTCATCATGCAGAGGTTGCGCCGAACCGGCAGCGCGGGCGCTAACGACGGCTTTGTTAAAGTTGGCGACTTCGGCCTGGCGAAAATAATTCATGCCGATCAGAGTGACTCGACCTCCCAGAGCGGACCGGAATCACGCGGCATTATCGGCACGCCTGAATACATGTCGCCGGAACAAATGCAGACTGGAGCGCAATTGGATGCGCGGTCAGACATTTACGCGCTGGGCGCGATTGCTTATCACATGCTCGGTGGCCGGCCGCCGTTTATTGGCGACCTGCCGCAACTCGTAGCGCAGAAACTTATGCAGTCGCCGCCGTCGCTGCTCAGTTTACGTTCTGATATTTCCGCGGAAGTCGACAAGGTGATTCTACAGGCGCTGGCGCGCGACCCGGCGGAGCGACCGAATGATGCGAACGACTGGTTTGACAAGCTTGAGCTGGCGGCCGGAAAACAATTTGAGGCTCCTAAGCAAACGGAGTCGCGGCTGGTGGTGATGGCGCCACAGGGTGCGGAAGTTTATGTTGACGACGAAAGACACGGCAGCATTGGACGCTCCGGCCGCGTAATCCTGAATTCAATTCCTCCGGGTCAACATGTATTGCGCGTTGCCCGCAGCGGCGAGGTTGACGACGAGCGCGTCATCGAGATTCGTCCGGACGGCATTGAACAAATCATTCAAGCGCAATTTAAGAACGCGCCAACAAGCGCGCAGTTGACGCCTTCGCAGGGAGGCAGTCTTGCCAGCCGGGCAGGCGGAGACGCGCCGGCGCCCCGCATCGTGGCTTGCGCCAGTTGCGGTTCACGCTTCGCCGAAGGGATCAAGTTTTGTGGGCGTTGCGGCAACGCCAGATTTATTTTTGTCACCGGCGCGCGCGACGTTAGTGGTGGTCGAGCCGCGCCCGCGCCGACTACCGTCAAGTGTCCGCGCTGCAAGAAGGAATACCCGGCCACGATAAAATTCTGCGGCCAGTGTGGGATACCCATCGGCGCGCAGTCGCTCGATTGGAGCCAACCGCGGCCGGTGGAAGTGGTTTGCAAGTCGTGCGGCAGCAGCTATTCAGGCGGCACAAAATTTTGTGGTCGCTGCGGTAAACCTATCGGCCCTTGAGCCTCACCGGGGTTTCCCTATAATGGTTGAGCGACTTGAACCGGAGCAGATCTCCTGTTACTGGATTAGGTCAGTACCACACCGCGGTAGCGGGTGGGTGATTGGAAGTATATTGGCCCCAAAAAAAGCATAAGAACCCACCCGCTACCGCGGTGTGGTACTGACCTCATGACACGTAGGCGACCATAGATAGTTATGAAGACCTGTCCCTCTTGTAGTCGTACATACACCGACGCGTCGCTCAACTTCTGTCTTGAAGACGGCACGCCGCTGGTCAGCAGCCCCGCACCCGGGATCGATCCGAATGCGACAATTCGCTATACAGAGCCACGCGACACCGGTAATCCGCCGGCGGAGGTAGTTCGTCAGGCGATGCCGCCGACCTATCAGGTATCAACTCCCGTCGCCAGCCACGGTTCTTCGTTTGGTCAACAACAACAGGCGCAGCTTTCAATCCCGGGAGCCCCGGTTAAGAAGTCAAAAGCGATCTGGTGGATCCTGGGAGGCCTGGTGGTTGCGGCCATCATCGGCCTTGGCGCGGTGTTCATGATCATCGCTCTCTTCAGCATGGATTCAAATGCAAACGAGAACGCAAATCGCGCGAACGTTAATTCACGAAACGCCAACCGCAACGCCAATGCCAACACGAACATTGGCAACAACAATAGAAATGCAAACGCGGATCTTCCCTCGTCGCTTACCGATGACTTTTCAAACCAGAAATGGGGCACCGGCAATTACGATTATGGCGATATCTGGTACGCCGATGGCGAATACCATATGCGTGGGAAAGCTGGTAAGTATCTGGTGATGTACGCGCCGTCGCAGGAATACAAAACAGCAAACGCGACGATTAGCGTGACAGCGCACAGCGTTGACGGCACGCCGGCGGCGTCCGGGTTTGGTCTGATCGTGCACGGCGAAAGATCGGCAACCAACGATCTCGAAGATTATGCCCTATTGATTTACACCGGCGCGGAACCCAAGTATGAAATCGTCAAGCACAAGGGCGGCGCGCAGACGCCGATTGTCACCTGGACCAAGTCCAGCGCTATCCTGACCGGCACGGAAGCTAATGATCTGGAAGTGCGCGCGCGCGGTTCAGAACTCACGTTCTACATCAACGGTAAGTATGTTGATCGAATCACTGATGACGAAAACTTCAAGGGCGGCATCGCCGGACTCTATGCCAGCGACACGGCGGAAATTGCGTTTGACGATCTGAAAATAAAAAGATAGTCCAAAGTCTAATGTCCAAAGTCCAAAGTCTGCCTTTCGTTACCTGAACGGTTCAACGGGCTCAAGTGGGAAGCTGACGATTGACTGT
>JBDUAQ010000128.1:0-9735 GCA_040004575.1 bacterium | reverse complement strand
GTGGTGACTCAGGTCAACAAGCGGGCGAGCAGAATCAGAAACCGCGCACGCAAGGTGCGGACGCGCGTGCGGGACACTCGCCGCGAAATCGAGCGCATCGCCAACACGCCCACACTCGGCGGACTCTTCCTTTCCTTCCTAAAAATCGGCACGGTCGGATTCGGCGGTGGACTTGCCGTAATCGCACAGGTTAGGACGCTCGCCGTGAAGCAGCGGCGCTGGCTCACGGAACAGGAGTTCGCCTCAGGCTTCGCGCTCGCCCAGACTCTGCCCGGCACCGCCGCCGGCAATATTGCCACTTATGTTGGACTCAGGATTCGTGGTTGGCGCGGCGCCGGTGTCTCGATCGCGGGGTTCATCCTGCCGTCAATGCTGATGATGATCGTGCTGGCAATTCTCTACCGGCACCTGCGCCATCTGCCCGATACCGATCGACTCTTTCAAGGTCTGAACGCCGCCGTAGTCGCCTTGATAATCGTGACGGCCTGGCGCATGGGACGCAACACTCTCGGCAAACCCTGGCAGTGGTTACTTGCCGTCTTCGCCTGCATCGGGGTCGCGTTCTTCAGCGCGACGGTGATCGAGGTAGTGCTGACGGCGGGTCTCATCGGTATCTTTATCGATTCGTTTGCCGAGAAACAATTGCGGCGGTTGGGACAACTTCAAGGCGTGGCCTCACGTCGGAAACGGATTTCGGCGCGCCTGACTTTGCAAAGAAGGCGCCGGCGCATTCGTGACACGCATTTCGTCGGTGGATACCTAACACGTGCAATGGCGGAGGAGCGCGTGCGCCAGGCGGCGCTGCTGGCCGAAAGTGAAATCGTTGAAGACCAAACTGCGGAAAGCGCTCGGACGGATGAGAATCTCGATCCTAATCAAGCTGCTCACAAGCCTTCAGGGAAGAAGCTCGGCTCTCTCGCCGTGTTAGGCGTGTCTATGCCGATCCTGGCGAAGTTTGCCTTGCTCTTGACGCTCTCAACGCTTTTCCTACGCATCGGCACGATCACGTTTGGTGGTGGCTTCGTGATGATTCCGTTGATTGAGACAGAAGTGGTTGACACTCATCACTGGCTGACGCACCAGGAATTCGTTGACGCGACTGCCCTCGGGCAGGTCACGCCCGGGCCAGTTCTAATTACGGCAACGTTCATCGGCTATCGCGTCGCGGGAACACTCGGCGCGCTCGTCGCGACTGTCGGTATTTTTCTGCCGTCGTTTCTGATGATGGTGGTTGCCGGATCATCGCTCGCGCGTTTCCACACGAATAAGATCGTGCAATCGTTTTTGAAAGGAGTCACGCCGGCGGTTGTTGGTCTGCTGGTCGCCGCCGGCATCAGCATCGGTCGCGCCGGTATTCACAGTTGGGTGGGGTTGTTGATTGCGCTGATAGCCGGCGTGGTCCTGGTTCGCTACCGTCCGAATGCGATTTGGGTAATTCTTGGAGCGGGCCTGGTTCGCTTTGTGGTTGGTTTCTTTATTGCCTAAGAAATATCAGCCGCGGATGAGCGCAGAAAAACGCGGATCAGAAAAAACTCATTAGGGTGGTATGTCCCAATGTGTGATCTGATCCGCGTTCATCCGCGTAAACCCGCGGCTAATTCTTTACCAAACCTGACAACGCTTCTCCGGCGGACGGACCATCGCATCTCCCAGGTTGCAGTGGAACGCTTCTGCAAACTGTGGCATGTTCGATAGTGGACCGTTAACGCGGAAACGGCCGAGCGGGTGCGGGTCAGTAAGAATCTGTTGCCGCATCGCTTCCGGAGTTTGCTTTCTGCCCCAGACCTGCGCCCAGCCGAGGAAGAAACGCTGTTCTGGCGTGAAGCCATCGATGTCTGCCGGGCGCGGTTTGCCCTGCAATGCTTTCTGGAAAGCGAGCCACGCGATCTTCAAGCCACCGAGGTCGCCGATCGATTCTCCCAATACAAGTTTGCCGTTCTGGTTCATGTTGATCTCGTCCACGTGGAAACTGGAAAACTGTTGCTCGACGCAAGTGGCTCGATCGGTGTAGTTCTTTGCGTCAACTTCCGTCCACCAGTCTTTGAGATTGCCCTGAAGGTCAAACTTGCGACCCTGATCGTCGAAGCCGTGCGACATTTCGTGACCGATTACAGCGCCGATCGCCCCGTAGTTCAGCGCATCGTCGGCGGTCGGATCGAAGTAGGGTGGTTGCAGAATGCCCGCGGGAAAAACAATCTCGTTCATCAGCGAGTTGTTGTAGGCGTTGACTGTCGGCGGCGTCATTCCCCACTCGGTGCGATCGACGGGCCGGCCCATCTTCGCGAGATTTCGTTGCCGTTCAAACTCGCTTGAGCGAAGCAAGTTATCAATGAAGGAAGTGCGCTCGATCTTCAACGCCGAATAGTCGCGCCACTTGTCCGGGTAACCAATCTTGACACCGAAGGCGTTGAGTTTGGCAATGGCGGCCTGGCGCGTCGGCTCGCTCATCCAGTCAAGCGTCGGAATATCTTCGCGCAAGGCCACGATAAGATTGTTCACCAACTCTTTCATGCGCGCCTTGGCTTCGGGCGGAAAAGCTTTCTTCACGTAAACTTCGCCGAGGGCTTCGCCAAGATGTTGATCGGCAGCGACGACGCAGCGGCGCCAACGCGGCTGATTCTCTTTTGTACCGTTCAGCTTCCTCGCGTAAAAATCAAAATCCTCATTGACGAATGCGGTTGAGAGCGCGTCGGCCGCGTCGTGCACAAGATGCCAGCGCAGGTAGGTTTTCCAGTCGTCGATGGGGACGCTCACTAGCATCTGATCGACGCCCTTGAAGAAGTCAGGGTGTGCGACGTTGATTTCGGTAAATTTCGGAGCGCCCAGCTTCCTGGCATAAGTCGCCCAATCGAAGTTGGCCATCACGTTCTTCAAGTCTGCGGGAGCCATCTTGTGATACTGCTTCGACGCATCGCGACGTGAAACACGATCCAGCGAAACTTGCGCGAGCTGCGTTTCGATCTTCATAACCGTCTGCGCTTCGGCAGCCGCTTTGTCGGCATCGTCGCCTAAGAGCTTGAACATGTTGGTGACGTGCTGCACGTAAGCAGCGCGAGTGCTCTCGGATTTCTCGTCGTCCTTGAGATAGAAATCGCGATCGGGAAGGCTCAGGCCACCCTGGCCGGTAATGGCGATAACGCTGTCGCTCTTCTTAAAATCCTGGCCGGCGCCGAAATTGAATATCGAGGGCACGCCGATGCGATGCAGGTGGGCGAGCATCGCGGGCAGGTCGCGCGCACTCTTCATCTTATTGATGGTGGCAATTTCCTTCGCGAGCGGTGTAGCGCCGGTGGTTTCAATTTTCGCGTCGTCCATGCAGCTCGCATAGAACGCGCCAATCTTTTGTTCATTGCTGCCCTTCACAGCCCCAGTATTCTTGGCCGCAGCTTCGAGAATCTCGTGCAGCGTGGCGATATTCTTTTCACGCAACGGGCTGGTGATGCCCCACGTAGAGAAAGCCGGCGGGATTTCGTTCCTGGCGATCCAGCCGCCGTTAGCATATTGATAAAAGTCTTCGCACGCTTTGCAGGTCGTGGTACACATGTTGGCCGGATCGAAGCCGCGCGGCGCGGTTTGCGCGAAGGCGGCCAGCCCGAACGACACTGCAACGATGAGCGCAATCAAAGGGCGCAGATTGAGATGACGCATAGAGGTTCTCCTTAAACGTTCGTTGGATTGATTTCACGATGGCACAGAAGATTACAGAATATTCACGAGAAACCGAAGGGTTCGTCAGTACCTACTCGCAACCCAAGGTAATTAGCGAATCGGTTTTGGGTTAACAAGGACTGCGGAATGCGGCACTAATACGCAGAGAGGCGCAAAAGGTTTCGGTCTCGCTTAAATAGCGTTATTCTCGGGGCCGCGGCAATTCTTCTATGGCAAAGTATCTTGATCTAAAAAATTGGATCCGCCGGGATGTATTTGAATTCTTCGTGGGCTTTGACAAGCCGTATTTCAACATCTGTATTCACCTGGACATCACCAACCTGCTGACTTCGCTCAGCGATCGCCCCGACCTGAGCGTGTCAATGGCGTATCATTACTTCGCCCTGCGAGCTGCAAACGAGATCGAACCATTTCGTTATCGTCTCAAAGATAGGCAGGTGATTGTTTACGACGTGATCCACGGTGGCACCACCGTGCTGCTGCCGAACGAAAACTTCACGCTCGCTTATTTTGAATATGACCCGAGCTTTGAGAAGTTCATGGCCGGGGCTGAAGGCGCACTGAAGGAAGCGCTCTCGGGCGACGGCGCCTTCAGGCCCAACCCCAGGGAGGACATGATTCACTTCACAACCTTACCCTGGGTTTCGTTTACCAGCTTTTCACACGCGCGGAATTGGGGACGCGAGGATTCAGTGCCGAAGATTGCGTTTGGGAAATTCATGAAGACCGATGGGCGTACACTGCTGCCATTTTCCGTGGAGGTCCATCATGCGTTGATGGACGGTTTGCATGTGGGCCGGTATGTGGCGCGGTTAGAAGAGGCGCTGCGAGAGCCGGAGACTTACATTGAACCTAAGAAATCGTGAGCCGCTTCCGGTTCTGATTTTAGTGGCGCTCTTAAATCCAAGTTGTGACGACCTTGCTTGATCATGAGGATGGCGCGATCTCTTGCGCCCCGGAAACAAATCATTGACACGCTTGAGAGGCATTAACTAATATGACTCACCCGCGGTCGTTTACCCAGCACGTTCTAAACACGATCTGAATCGCAGACTGAGATCAAAAATCTACAGGAGAACATCATGCGTAACCCCCTGCTTTGCTCCTTTGCCCTAGGGGCTAAAGGATTGAGTATTTGTCTGTTCGCCACCTTCTTGTTTGCCGCCGCCGTAGCAGCTCAAACGCAAATCACTACCGGCACTATTCAGGGCACTGTTCTGGACGCAAACGGAGCTGCCCTTCCTGGCGCTAGCGTTGAAGTCAAGAATGTCGATACCAACCTCACCAGGACGACGACTTCAGACGAGGAAGGAAGATTCACGGCGCTACAACTACCGCCAGGCAGATATACCGTCACGGTTACCAAGACGGGCTTTGCGACCCTGGTGGTCCAGCAGGCGGATTTAACTGTAGGCCAGGCGATGAATCTGCCGCTCTCAATGAAAGTTTCTTCCGTGCAGGAGACGGTGACGATTACCGCGACGCCAACTATCGACACGGTCAAGACAGAATCGAGCAGCACCCTGAACGAGACAACTGTAAACACGACACCGATTCTGGGAAGAAAATTTGAGGACCTGTTAACGCTGACGCCGGGCGTGAGCGTGGTGCAGGGCCCGGATGGCGACGAGATCACATTTGCCGGACAGCGAGGCGTTTTCAATAACGTCAGTCTTGATGGCGGCGACTACAACAATGGCTTCTTCGGCGAGCAACTGGGAGGTCAGCGCGCGGCAATCGACATTCCGCTGGATGCCGTGAAAGAGTTTCAGGTAGTGGCGACCGGGGCCAGCGCCGAATTTGGCCGCACAGCCGGAGGCATCATCAATGTCATCCCTAAATCCGGTACGAATGCAGTTCACGGGAGCCTCTTCCACTTCCAACGCCTGGAAGCGCTAACGGCACACACGCGTCCCGATGGAAAGCCGCTCAAGGATTTTCGCCGTGAGCAGTTTGGCGGCACGGTCGGCGGACCTATTAGTAAAGACAAAGCGTTCTACTTCTTCTCGTTCGAGGGTATTCGAGAAAATCTGACGCGCGCTAACCTGAGCGATCCGATCGGTGCTCCTTGCTCTGTCGCAGCACCAACCATAACCGCCAATGAGGCGCTAATTAATTCCAGCGCGGACTGTCAGCGACTGGCGCTGATCAACTTCATCAAGACGACCAGGAGCCAGGACGAAGGTTTGCCGATAAAGCACCCAATTAAGAACTACGCGCTTTTGTTCAAGACGGACTTCAACCTTAACAACTCGAACCAACTGGGAGTCTCGTATAACTTCGATTACTCGAAGAACACGAACCAGACGTTCGACGTTGCCACTTATGGCAATTCGGCAAACGGTATCGAAGGTCCATCGAAGATCAACAACTTCAACCTCAACCTCTTTTCGACGATCTCGCCCACAAAACTGAACGAAGCGCACTTCTCGTACACGCGGGAATTGCGCCCGCGGGCAGCCACTCCTTCAAACGTGCCGGCTGACACCGCCGTGGGATTCGCCACTTCGTTCAGGTTCGGTCATCCGTTCTTCCTCAATCCAACGATTGATGAACTAATCTGGCGGACCCACGTAAAGGACAACTTTTCGATCATCCACGGCAGCCATACCGTTAAGTTAGGCGGCGAATGGTTGCACACACTTAACGATCAGGTCTTCCGTGGGTTCTTTGAGGGGCGCTATATTTTTGACAGCGTCGCCGGCTTCCTGCGTTACGCATCACCACCGGCGGCCGGCGGTTTCGGACCAAGAACGCAGGAGTGCATCAGCGGCACCGGAGTCGTGACCTGGGTCACTTCTCCCACACCATGTTCAGTGGGAAGTTCCGCCGGCGGCCCTTTGCTCCTGTACTTGCAGAACGGAATTTCTACTGGTATCTCCGGCGTACCTCCTCCCGGCGCGTCAACCATAACTAACCAGGACTACGGCCTCTTCGCTCAGGACAAATGGCAGGTGAGGCCAAACTTTACGTTGAGCTACGGCCTCAGATGGGAGGCACAGATCTTCCCGAAGCCCGTTATCCCGCCGTCACAGACTGCCTATGCATCCTTGCTGAGTAATCCGCGCTTTCCTTCCGATGGCACGCTGCACAGTCCCAAGAAGGAATTTCAGCCGCGGGTCGGTTTTGCCTGGGATATTTCCAAGCGTGGCAAGTCGGTCTTGCGCGCCAGCTATGGCATTTATTACGGACGACAGAACATGCTGTCGCAGGTGGGATCAATCACTGATAACGGCGCTCAACAGTTCGGCATATTCTGTAACTCCACTTTTGCGTTTACTTGCTTTGGCGCGGCATCGGGACCTCCAACCTGGCCCAATATCCAACCCGTCATACCGGGCGGCGGTATTCCGTTTGGCGCCAGTGTGCGCGTCTTCAGTAAGGACTACGCCAATCCGCGAATCTACACAGCGAATGTTGGTTTCGAGCAGGAACTCGCACAAGACTTTTCTGTGTACTTCGACTTTACTCATTCGAAGGGTGTACACCTGACTCGCTTCCTGAACTATGCGCGAACCGGTCTGTTTCCGACCCTCGGCGACATATTTGTCACCAGCGCTGTTGGTAAATCGCTCTACAACGGTTTTACCGTCGGGGTGAGAAAGCGCATGAGTAAGCGATATCAACTCGAAGCGAATTATGTCTTCTCGAGAGACAGGGACGACGACTCAAACGAGCGCGATCCTTTCACCGATCGTTCGTTCGACATCAACAATCTTCAGCTTGACTATGCGCTGGCGGATCGCGACATCCGGCATAAGTTCAACTTCTATTCTTTTGCGCAGATGGGTTGGGGGCTCGAAGGCAACTTCCGGATCCAGGCGCGCTCGGCGCAGCCCGCCACGCCCGCTACGCGCACTGCAACCAATCGCAACACGCTACGCAAAGACAATAACTATTTCTCGTTCGATTGGCGCCTACAGCGACCGTTCAGGTTTGGCGAGCGGTTCGCGCTAATCCCGATTGTGGAAATGTTCAATACTTTTAACACGGACAATAGAATCAACGGGCTCTCCGGCCCCGGGAATCAGAATTCTCTGACCGCTCCAAGTCTCTTTAATTTCGACGGCTTCCTGCGCCAGGGCGTCGGCGATCCGAGACAGTTGCAACTGGCGGTGAAGCTTACGTTCTGAAAACTACGGCTCGGTTGAGGGGCCTTCAAGAAGTTCAGAGTTCCAACTTTAGTTTTGTTTCCCGTAAGAGGACGCAAGCTAAAGCTTGGACTCTGAACTTCTTGAACTTTGCAACGCAATATATTCAGTGATTGACCGCGCGCTCTCGGCTGGCAGTTGTTTGGCTGTATCGAGGGACAAGCCGTTTGGCAGTTTGGGAAAATTGAAGGCGCCCGCGGCTTTTAAAGATCGATACTGGTCAACTGAAACCAACTTACCAAACTCCCTGCGTGACGCGTCCTCAAGACGTCGCTCCAATTCGTCTTCCGCGCAAGTCAATTCCACGAACACAACCTGCCCGCCGGCTGTTTCGACAACGTCGATTGTGTCCTGAATAAAACGTTCGCGAACGGTGCGTTCCGGATTAAACGTAAAGATAACCGAGACGTTACTGCGTGCCGCCTCAGCAAACGCTGCCAGCCAAATCTGTTCGCGCAGGTGGATGAAGGGTTCGCTGCCGAAAGGAAAAAGTGAACTCACCAGGTCGACCGTCAGATGATTGTGAAACAGATGAAAGCCCGTGAGCGTGGCTAGCTCATGCGCGACGGTTAGTTTGCCGACAGCCGGCGCGCCATGAAGAAAGATGAGTTTCATCTCTAAAACCCGTCAAGTGATTGCTGGGAGCGCGGGCGTCCCGCCCGCAAACGCGCCGCAGGCGCGCAGTTTTCCGCACAAGCCATTTCGTGCTTCGCGCTCATTTGCGGGCGGGTCGAGCACCCCAACAGATAAACAACATCTGTTGGGGACCCCGCACGCTCGCGCTCCCAGCAGCAAGTTGATCCTAATTACCAAATCGATCCAGAACCCGCAAATAATATAGGAAGTGGATCGAATGTAAAGAAGGGCATCGCAAGGCCGTCATCGCTTAACGAACATTTAACTTTCCGATAACTGGGAGTTAGGACTACGGATTCACCATCCTCGCCAGATACTCATTACCGGCAGATGGCGCAAACGACACGATGTTTCCATGCGCCATTCGTGGATCGACTCTTCTGCGTTGCTTGCTGTGCGGATCAAAAGGGGGCCCGCACGGCGGCGAAAAGAACCAGAAGAAAAAGATCAGCCCGGTAGTGGGTATTCCCGCCAACTTCAAACACTGCGGCTGTTCCGATCGCCCGTTGCTGTTTGCTGCTGAAACGACCAGGGGCCCTGGTGGTACCGACCCCCACCAGGGCTTTTTTCTTTGGCGTCTATCTGCTATCAGTGTCCCGGCATGATGAAAACACTCTTTCTCTTGAGACACGCCAAGTCAGAAAACGCCGCACCGGGCTTAACGGATCTCAATCGCGCTTTGAATGAACGGGGAAATGAAGAAGCGCAGGCGATTGGAACGTTTCTTAAGAAACAGGACCTGAAGTTTGATTTCGTTTTGTGTTCGACGGCAGTGCGAGCGCGTGAGACAACGGAGCTGGTCCTCGCAGCGGCTGAGTTATCTGCAAACGTGCGCTACGACGAGCGGATCTACGAGGCTGGACCATTGCGACTCTTTGAATTGATTTCGGAAATCGAAAAGGACAGTAGCGCCGTGCTTGTGGTTGGGCATAACCCAGGAATGGAAGAGCTGCTCCAGATACTGACGGGCCGCAACGAGCAGATGGCCACCGGCACACTGGCGATGATCGATCTTAATGCCGATGAATGGAATAAAGTAAGGGAAGGCGAGGCCGGCCTAGACTGGATTGTGAAACCAAAGGAACTCGCCGCCGGTTGATCCCGCGAAAGCGATTCAGCGCTCGCTTACAAATTCACCTGCCGCAACGCGCTTCTGGGTGCGCAGCCTTGCAGCCAGCATGGCGTAGAAGCACCGCAAACACATTCCATACGAATCATCGCTCGCGTAGTCTCTAATCTTCACTCCGCACGAGATACAAATCACTTTGAATCTCGGATC
>JBDUAQ010000127.1:0-9764 GCA_040004575.1 bacterium | reverse complement strand
CACCAGGTTCGAGAAGTCGATCGCATTGTCTCCGTTTATACGGAAGTCGTCGGCGTCCACCGGCCGGAAGAGCGGATCGTCCGCATTCTTGTTGTGCTCCCGTTTTGCTTGCAGCGCGTCGAACCGAGCCTGTGCGGCCGCGGGAGATAGCTGAAAGCCCTCCGACGGCATGTGGCAGTCGGCGCACGCGCGTCCGTTCCCGCCGAGTTGGTTGAGGTTGCGGTCATTGAAGGCCGCACGACCTCGCGCTATGGCATCGCACGGTCTCTCGTCGCAATTGAGCTGCGTCACGCCGTTTCCTTCTGCGACTTGTCCGAAACCGGTGTGCGGCACGACGGCGGTAATCGCGACGATGAGTGCAAGTAAGCCGAAGAAGGCGATGACCGAGCTCTTGAGCTTGTACATGATCTGTCTCCTTTCAAGTGGGCGAAGCATTTAGTTAGCAGCCGGGTTAAGCTCAAGTACGGGCCGCGGGTTAAGCTCAAGTACGGGCCGCAAGTTTTCTCTTCTACTATTAACGCGAGATTCGCGGCTCAAACCCGGCAGGTCAGCGAAATAATTCTTTGGGGCGGCATAGCGGTTGGCGGTGAAGGCAGCTACAATCGTTCAGTCCGCACCAACATCCCCGATTCTTAGCAAGGCTGGAGAATTGAATCGACATGGCAACATCGGCTCAAGAAGTGACGGAACTGCTTGCTGCCTGACGATCTCCTTAATCTTATAGACTCGCATCTGGTTGAGTAATGAATTGAGGGAGACGCGCCATCGTCAACGCCTGTATAGCTCAGCAGCTTCTTCGATTCGTGATCGGTATGTTCGTCGCATCCGAAGGTGTGCATTCTGTCGGGCATGACGCCAGAAGAGCTTTCGCTCGTAGGGCGCGCGGTCACCGTTGCAAATAGGAAGTAAGTCGTGACCATCTAGCGGATAATTAGGGGCGAGCACATCGAACCGGTAATTGCCCGGCGGCACGAACGGAATGCTGTAATAACCATCCCCATTCGTCGCGGCCTTGCGCGCCACGCCGGTGTCAACATTGGTCAGCGTGACCTGCGCTCCCGCGATCACGGCTGATCTGGGGTCCGTGACCGTGCCAGTGACCTGCGCGGTTTGCGCGGAGGCCGCCTGCTTGAAAATCAGCAATGACACGGCCAGGAGAATAAATGTGATAAAACGCCGCTGTCTGTTCATTAGATTCCTCGATTCCTTTCTCCTTTCGTAACAGTTTCACTATATGAAGACACGTGACATGGATGCAGTACCGGCGAGCGTAAGCGACCCGGAGCTTGCTAATCTGAACTCTCAGTGAGCATCAGGTCGCTTACGCTCCCCGTACTGCACCGCCAGCCGCGCGATCTGGATTGTGCGAATCACAATCATAATTCGGTTGCTCGTGTTTTTCTTTTCCCTACCATTGAACGCGAGAGTTGCCGCTCAGATCCGGCACCGAAAGGGAATGAAAGCAGGTGTGGAATTGGCAGCCTGCCCTTGAGGCGCGTACAATCGCTTCTTCCGCACTACTTAGGACTCTGGTCGCAGGTGCAGGAAAAAAGTGAGTCTATTGGCAACCTCGTCCCATGAAGTGACGCAACTGCTCGCTGCCTGGAGCCACGGCGACCGCTCGGCGCTCGACAAGCTGTTGCCTTTGGTCGAGGACGAGTTGCACCACCTGGCCCATCGCTACATGAGCCACGAGCGCGGGAACCATACGTTGCAGACGACGGCACTGGTGAATGAGGCCTATCTGAAGCTCATCGATCAGAAGGTGCACTGGCAAAATCGGGCACACTTCTTTGGCATCGCCGCGCAGATTATGCGCCGCATTCTGATCGACCACGCGCGCAAACATCTTGGCGCTGAACGGGGTGGTGGGAAAACCGTTTCGCTCGACGATGTGGCCGTGGTTGGCGATGAGCGGGCCGCGGAATTAGTGGCGCTCGATGACGCCCTTACCAATCTTGCGAAAGTCGACGAGCGAAAAAGCCGCGTGGTCGAGTTGCGCTACTTCGGAGGTTTGAGCGTGGAGGAGATAGCCGAAGTGTTGGGCTTATCCCCCGATACGATTACCCGCGATTGGCGTCGCGCAAAGGCGTTTCTGCGCCGCGAGCTGAGTCAGGATTCAGAATGAGCAAGCCACAAAGTTGGCAGGAAATCGACCGCATCTTCGCCGCTGCTCTCGAGCGCGAGCCGGCGGAACGCCCGGCGTTTCTCGATGAGGCGTGCGGCGGCGACGAACAGTTGCGGAAAGAAGTTGAATCGCTGATCGCTCATGATGTACCGGAGAGTCTGGTTGGCAGTTCTGCTGTCGAGGAAGCAACGCGCCTCTTAAGAATTGGGTTGCTGGCGGGTGAAAGAATAGGTCCCTATCAGATCATTCGATCGCTGGGCGCCGGCGGGATGGGTCACGTTTACCTGGCGCAGGATGAACGACTGAATCGCCCGGTGGCGGTGAAACTACTTTCCGATTATCACGCTGCCGCGGAAGAGAGAATAAGGCGATTTCGACAAGAGGCGTTGGCAACTTCGGCGCTCAACCATCCCAACATTCTGACGGTTTACGAGATTGGCTCATTTGAAGGAAAAAATTTCATCGCCACAGAGTTTGTCGCTGGCCTGACTTTACGGACATGCATGCAAGCCGGCGCCCTACCGGTTGCTTCCGCGCTCGAGAATGCGATGCAGATCGCGAGCGCACTTTCCGCCGCGCATCAAGCCGGAATAACCCATCGCGACATCAAGCCCGACAATGTCATGGTGCGTGCCGACGGCCTCATCAAAGTTCTCGACTTCGGCATTGCGAAGTATGCGCAACCTGACGTTGCGGGGACGGCGCAGGAACGTATGCTCAAAACAGCACCTGGAACCGTGGTCGGCACCGCCGCTTACATGTCGCCCGAACAAGCGCGCGGCCTGACTACTGATGCCCGCACCGACATCTGGAGTCTGGGTGTAATTCTCTATGAGATGGTCACGGCTCGCCGACCCTTTAAAGGCGACACGACGATGGACGTGATGGCCGCAGTGCTCAAGCGAGAGCCACCTCGATTTTCCGTTGATGGTTCAGTCGTTCCTGAATCTCTCGAACGCATTGTCTTCAAGGCGCTGGAAAAGGAGAGACAGGACAGATATCAGACGGCGGCTGAACTGCTAGCCGATCTGAAGGAGTTGAAGAAGAAGCTGGAGTCTGGCGCCGAGCAGCGCGAACCGGATCTACAGCCGCAGTCTGCCGCGCTGGAAACCGTCGGCCCACGCTCTCCTACGGCCAACAGTGCTTTGCCTCAGCGCCTCTCTGTAGATGAGTCAACCACGACCTCGAGCGCAGAATACATCGTTGGCAGACTCAAGCAGCACAAGCTTGCGGTCCTGGTCTTCGCGGCTTTTATCATCGCTGCCGTGGCCGGCGCTTACTTCTATTTTGGCAGGGCCCATCTCAATGCGATTGAATCCATCGCGGTGATGCCGTTCGTCAACGAAAGTGGTAACAGTGAGGTCGAATATTTATCAGACGGGATGACCGATACACTGATCAATAGCTTGTCACAGTTGCCCCATCTATCGGTTAAAGCACGCAGCTCCGTATTTCGCTACAAGGGCAAAGAAGTCGATCCGCAAAAGGTGGCTGCGGAGTTGTCGGTGCAAGCACTCCTCATTGGTCGAGTCGTGCAAAGGGGTGACGACTTGACGCTGTATCTATCACTGGTTGATGCGCACAACGGCAATCAGATTTGGGGCACCCAGTATGACCGGAAACTTTCACAGCTCGTCTCATTGCAAAGCGAGATTGCGCACGACGTATCGGAGAAGTTGCACTTGCGCTTGACGAGCACAGAGCAGCAACGACTGACCAAGCGGGGCACGGAAAACACTGAAGCGTATCAAGCTTATTTGAAGGGACGATATTACTGGGACAGGGGCCTGGCGCCGGGTTCTGAAAAGAGTCGCGATTATTATCAGCAGGCGATTGACCTCGACCCCTCTTATGCGCTGGCCTATTCCGGCTTGGCTTCTCACTACAGCTACTTTACGGCTAACGGCCTTTTGCCGCCCGACGAGACTTGGCCGAAGGCGGAGGCGGCAGCCAACAAAGCGTTAGCGTTAGACCCCACGCTGGCCGAACCTTATGCTCCGCTGGCCGCCGTCAAACTGAATTACTACCGCGATTGGCCTGCCGCCGAACGCTACTTTCGTCGGGCCATCGAGCTGAATCCGAAGTTTGCGGAAGCATACGGACACTACGCCATAAGTTTGATTCGGCTCGGACGCAACGAAGAAGCCCTCGCCATCGGGCAGCGCGCCGTCGAACTTGAGCCGCTGTCGCTCCGCGTCAATCAGGGCTGGGCGAGAATCCTCTTCTACGCACGTCAGTACGACCGCGCGATAGACCTGTTTCGCAAGACGCTTGAGCTGGACCCGAATTTCCCGCCGGCGCATGAATGGCTCGGTTACGTTTACGAGCAAAAGGGAATGCAAAGGGAAGCAGTCACCGAATGGAGCAGAGCTCTGAGTTTGAGTGGAGCGAGCGAACAGGCATCAAGTCTCGAGCGCACCTACGCCACGTCAAGCTTCGAGGCTGCCGTCCGCGCTCTGGGACAGCAGCGGCTCGATAAATTGAACGAAAGAATGAAGCGCAACGCATACGTACCGGCGTTTGAATATGTCGCGGCCTACACACGGTTGGGCGACAAAGAACAAGCCTTGGTTTGGCTCGACAAAGCTGTGCAGGA
This sequence comes from bacterium, assembly GCA_040004575.1. Taxonomy (GTDB): domain Bacteria; phylum Acidobacteriota; class Blastocatellia; order Pyrinomonadales; family Pyrinomonadaceae; genus PSRF01. The sequence goes on along the minus strand of JBDUAQ010000127.1, from coordinate 5,040 downwards.
ACGCAACCATTTCGCGCTTGATGTCAAAGTCAACCCGCTCTACGACAAGCTACGCGACGACCCACGCTTCCAGGATATCGTGCGGAGGGTTGGACTCTAGCCGTATACTTCACCTCACATCCGTAATTCGCACACCGTCAGAAGCAGCAAGCTCGCGTGACAAACTTGTGACGAGACTACAGACAAACTGGACTGAATAGGTAGAGACAGATAGACTCGCTGGCGGCTGCAACCCGTAACAAATGTTAATAAATCGTATGAGCCCTAACCTGCTGGAGTGCGTCTGAACGCTCTTTTAACCAGTGGGTCGCAGGTTCGAGTCCTGCTCGGCTCATAAAATCCATAATAAGAATCATTTAACCGCAAGTCCTCATATCATCGAGTCTGATAATTCGTCGCCTCAGTACCAGCTTCGGCGGGACGCTTCCGCTAACATTAAATTCACTGGTGCAACAGCTTAAGCCCGTCGCTCGGTCAGTATCGCGACCGATTTCGGTAGAACCAGTGGGTCGCCGGTTCGAGTTCGCAATGAGCTCAATCAAATCAATATCTTACGTTAGGTTTTTACTGCCCTGATCCCGTATAAAGCGCAGGCGCGTTCCGGCAAAATTCCGGCAAATTTGTTCTCTTCAGTGCTAATCAATCGTCATCTTCAAATAATTCACGGGGACATTCTTCAAGCTCCCCACACCCCGACACCGCACAAACGCCGATCGAGTCTTTGGTAAGGACAACTCTAAGTAAGAGAGTTAAGTACAAGTATTTGAAGCCGGACGACATTTTCGGTAGGCAAAGGCGGCTCACGGCTAGTGGCGGTGTCAGTATCAGAAGTTGAACTTCAGGCCGAACTGAATCTCGCGCGTTCCCCGAGTCCCTGTAATCCGACCAAAGTTTGGGTTGAGGGGTTTACCAAAGTTCTCGTCCCCAGCGACATTATCCAGACTCAGGTTGGCGTCAACTCCATTGAAGTTTGGATGGTTGAACGCATTGAACATCTCCGCCCGAAACTGAAGTCTATAGCGATCCCGTATTTTCCAGTTCTTTACCACGGAGAGATCAAAGTTTTTAATGTCGGGTCCTCGAACGGAGCCCCGCCCAAGGCTGCCGAATTTCCCAACCTCCGGTAACGAAAATGCCGCCGGGTTGAGATACTGCAGCCGATCACCTGCGTTATGAAGGTAAATAGGTACGCCGAGAACAAGGCTGGGGCGCTGGCCGATATTACCGCTGGGAGAAAGACCGGCAGTGTTGGCCCCTGATGCCACATCTAGAGGCGTGCCACCCAGAAAAGAGGCGATCCCATTGAGCTGCCAGTCTCCCAAAATGTAACTTGCGATCGCGCCCCACCTTTTGAACGATGGCAAGACGTACACTGCATTCGCCACAAACATCTGCCTGCGGTCAAGGTCTGCGTCACCATGGTCGAGATTGTAGTCGAAGGGATCGGTCGCGCCGCTGTTGTAGGCCGCCAGAGGAACGTTCGTAATCGTGTGGCTCCAGGTGTAAGCGACCTGGAAAGCCAGCCGGTCGGAGAAGCGGCGGTTGGCCCAAATCTGGAGCGCATGGTAACTGGAGTCGCCCGTAGACTCAATCATGATGATGGAGGCAACACCTGGCAACCTGCGACTGACATTGATGAGGTCATTCGCATTTGGATCATTGGCCCGAACAGCTTGAGCAACTGCCAGGCGAGCGCTCGGAACAATATCATTCCAATCCAACTGTCGTTCGATGTGCAGAGCATGGTTTCCTATGTAAGAGGCTTCGACCACAGTGTTCTTCATGACTTCGCGAGAGATGGTCAGGTTCCACTGCCAGCTCTCCGGCGGACGGAAGTCCTCACTAATAGCATTGAAATTCGTCGTGGCAGCAAGCGCATTCTTTAGACCGGGATTGATGGTATCGAGACTGCGGAAGTTGGGGCTGTCATCGAGCGAAGAACTGCTTGCTCCCCAACCCGCATCGAGTGTGTGAGTCCAGGGAGGGTTGCCGCCCAGGAGAAGCATTCTTCCTATATTTCGCCGACCCACGTAGCGTCCACCGCCGATGCGAAGCGCTGTCTTGCCATCACCAAGGATGTCCCAGGCGAGGCCCACGCGTGGCTGGAATCCTTTGTTGTAGTTTTTTACCAGAGCGCGACTGAACCCGCGGGTGCCGGCTTTAACCAGAGCGCTATTCGTATCCACGCCATCATAGAGTCTCGGGATAAAGTTAGTGATGCGATCATTAGCAGAGTAAGGCTGGCCGTACCTGGACCAGCGCAGGCCCAGAGTGAGCGTGATCCCGGGACCAACCTTCCAGGTGTCATTCGCGTAAAACTCCAGGTCATGCCAGCGGCCCAACACCTTTTCCTGATGGTCGTCCTCAAAATAGCAGCCAAGTGGCAAGTCTTTGAGTAGTGTGTCAGCAATAGCGTTGCCGGTGCGAGTGCTAGTCCCACACATCCGGTAGAGTGGGAAAAAGAAAGTGGTGAATTCATTCTTGATGTTATGGCTGAAGAGTCCGCCAAGCTTGAGGTCATGAGCGCCCCGCACTTTCGAGAAGTCATCCTTCCAGATGAATTGATCTTCTTTATTGCTCCACGGCGCACCGTGAAATAGAGATGCATAGCCATCTGCTCCGAAGAGAGTAGGGTATGGAGAGCCGTGCGGATGGGGGAATACCGTTGGGAACCTGGATGCGATCTCGTCGTTAAGCGCCTGACCTGCCGGGTCAGTCGTGATGGAGATATCATTGCCCGAACGCGAGAACTGAAATTCGTTCACCGACGATGAGGACAATGTACTCGTCAACTTGACGGCTAAGCTCTTACTCGCTTGCGCCCAATCTGAGTCCACGGTCGGAAACCCAGAATCGCCAAATAATTGTGTTCCGCGAAACCAGTATTCATTGATCCAACGGACCATCAGACTTGTTTTGCTGGTGATATTCACATTGCCGCGGATGAGATCCTGGTGTGTGTCAATTGGTGCTTTCATGGCAGCGATCCAGTTCTGGCCTGCTGGATCTCCAGGATTATTAGGATCGGAGTAGACTCTCAACAACGCCAGACCTACCGGGCTGAGACGGTTCGCGGGAATTCTGTTTCCGGGAAACGGGTCGCAGATTGTTGCTGTTGGATCGTTAGGGTCCGGCCTACAAGTGGCTGGATCATGCGGCAGCGGATCCGTCAGAACCCCACTGAAATCTCCCAGCTTCTCCGCTGCGGTCGGGACTCTGCCGCTACGCACCAGACCGCGCCGTTCGTGGCGCCACTCCTCTGACCAGAAAAAGAAAGCTCGGTTCTTCTTGATCGGACCGTTAAGGTTGAAGCCGAAATTGCTGTAGCGAAGCGCGGCCTTAGGTTGGCCGGCCCGGTTGAGAAAGAAATCACTGGCGTTCAGTACATCATTACGGAGAAACTCAAAGGCGGTACCGTGAAACTGATTGGTGCCGCCTTTGGTGATGAGATTGACGACTGCTCCCTGTGCCTGCCCAAACTCCGCGCTGAAGCTGTTGCGCTCAACACGAAACTCCTGAATAGAGTCTATCGATGGATAGACCAGCAGCGTATGGTTTGAGCCCACGTCCATGTTGTTGACGCCGTCAACCGTCCAGAGATTTTGGTTCGAGCTGTTGCCATTCACCGAAGCACCCACGAATGAATCGAGTCCGGTACCGCGAGTATTGAAATCGAAGTTAGTGGGCGAAACTCCAGGCACCATCAACACCAACTGCGCATAGTTACGCCCGTTCAGAGGCAGTTCCGTGACCTGCTTCTCTGAAACAAGGCTACTGACGTTCGCACTGCGGGTTTCGACCGGGTCGGCTTCCCGGGAAACATTGACAGTTTCACTCACCTGTCCCACTTCAAGGGTCAGGTTAACAACCAAATTCTCCCTAAGGTGCAGCTCTACTCCGCTGTTGACCGTTTTCTTGAATCCCGGAGGAGCTGTGCTCACTGAGTAGCGGCCAAAAGGCAAGCTGGGCGCTGAATAGAATCCATCGTCACTCGTCTTGACGATGCGTGAGAGCCCCGTTCTCTCTTCCTGGATCAATACTTCGGTTTTCGGAATGACGGCTCCCTGCTGGTCTCGCACGGTGCCGCTAATGCTACCAACTATACTTGCCTGAGCATGCACTTCGACGAATAAACCGATTCCCAACACAAGCAACACTGCAGGCAAGGAGATTCTCCCCAGAGCGAGGCGACCTTGTTCTCTTTCCATAATGGCTCCTCCTTGCGGATTGCCGGCAGAGGCTGTCGATGCTTCAGCGGAAGTTTTCCACAAGCATTATGTCTTCGCCTTCGTGATCGAGCTGTGTGTAGAGAATCTGTCGACGGTCAGGAGAAACGGCAATGGATTGGTCGCTGATGTGGACCTTGCCCAGCCTGGCAACCTGTCTCGCCTTGCGCGTCGCAAAGTCGAAGAATTCCATAGTGAGCACATCTTTCGCATCCGCGTTGACGAAGTAAATGCCGTCGTCCACTACAGCCCAATCGCCTTTGAATTCCGATTTGAATGAATCCAGGACCTGAAGCTCCTCGCCGCCGTCCACGGGTATTCGCCAAATGCCCGGAGTGGGGAAACTCTTGATGTAGTAAACATACTTGCCGTCGGGCGATTCGAAAGCTAAGCCGCCGCCTTGCCTGGTCACTTGTACGGCCTCGCCTCCCTGGGCGGGCACTCTCCACACCTGGTAAACCCCCGTACGATTGGAAGAAAAATATATCCACTTCCCATCGCCGGACCAACTCGGCATAAGATTATCGAAATCACCGGCAGTAAGAGGGCGGGGCTGGCCACCTTCTGCGCTGGCTACATAAATCTGCCCTCTGCGTTCTTCGAAAAAATCGAAGGCGATTTGTTGACCGTCGGGAGACCAACGCGGGGTGCCTGCGAAATGATTAAGCGACGTCAGCTGCACCGGGTTCGTGCCATCACTGTCGCACATCCATATTTCCTGCTGTCCAGAGCGATCCGATTGAAAAGCGATTCTTCTGCCGGGAGAGAATTGAGGAGAGGTATCGTTTCGCGTCGAGGCGATAAGCTTCGCCGG
>JBDUAQ010000271.1:0-2921 GCA_040004575.1 bacterium | reverse complement strand
CGTATTTGCGATTGGCGACGTTTCGAACCCAATGGCGCCGACAATCAGCGGCGCTGCCGGCGCGGGGGCTACGGCTGCGAAGGTGATCGCGTCGCGTTTAGGCGGTCGACGATGAGCATGACTGAAACTTCGATGCCCTACACCGATGCGCACATCGCGGCTTATCCGGTCGAGTACATCGCTGGAATCGATCTCTACAACGCCGGTGAGTTTCATGCGGCGCACGATGTCTGGGAAGAACGTTGGATGGGCGAAGTTGGCCCGCAGGAAAAGCTTTTCCTGCAAGCGATGATCCAGTCGGCGGTGGCGTTTCATCATTTGGAGATTGGCAGGCCGGGCGCAGCGCGGCAAATGTACACGCGCGCGAAGGAAAAATTTGCGCGGCTGGGAACCAGCGTTTTCATGTCTCTCGATCTTGAGGAGTATCAGGCCCAACTCGATACCGCGCTCTCGTGGCTTTTGACTGTGCCTGATCCACGCGAGTTAACACAGCCAGACTTTCGCGTTCCCCGAATCGCCTTGCTGCCTGAAGTAATGCCTTACGATTAGGAGCATTCTTGCGAGTCATAAATCACCTCAGAATGTCGTTGCTTGCCGCCTGGTTGGGCGTCGCAGTTTTCTTCAGCGCGGTCGTCGCTCCGAGCGCGTTTGGAGTTTTGCGATCTTTTAATCTCCCGAACGCCAGCGAGATTGCCGGCACAATCGTTAGTCGCGGCTTATCCGCCGTGAATAAGACGGGATTGATCTTGAGTCTGCTCTTGCTGGTTGCCGGCATGCTGGTCAGGAAGTGTTACGGCCGCGCATCGTTCATTCTTCAGAATGTTCTTCTCCTTATCGTCGCAATTTTAACCACAGCCGGAGAATGGGTGATCGCAGCGAGGATGCGCGGCTTGCGCGCTGCCATGCAGGGCCACATTGACCAGGTGCCGCTCGACGATCCCAACCGCGTGGCCTTTGCGGCGTTGCATGGTTATTCTGTGGCAGCCCTGGGTGTTGCTATGATTGCTGCGTTAGTCGTGATATTGCTCATGGTTGTAGCTCGCGAAAAGATAGTCACGTCTCCACCAGAATGAAACGCCTCACCAGTAAACAATTATCGAAACGATGCGATCCACGAAATCACACAAATTTACACGAACGACATCTCGCGTTGGTTCGTGTCCTTTCGTGGATCGCCTAGTCAATCGCCTCCGTGCTTTTGTGTTGCCTGTCATCTTCTTGCTGGTAGTTCTGGTTCCCGCAGCATCTGGGCAGCAACCGGTCACGCCGCCGCTCGCTTCAAGTTCACCTGCCGCGACGCCGGCGGTGCAATCGGATTTAAGCAAACGGCAAGAAGCATTTCAGATTGTGTGGCAAACCGTGAATGACCTTTTTTATGACGCCAAGTTTGGCGGCGTTGACTGGGCCGGCATGCGCAAACGTTACGAGCCTCAGGTGGCGCAGGTTCACAGCGATCGCGAGTTTCACCTGCTGTTGCAGCAAATGCTGAACGAACTTCACCAGTCACATTTCATGGTGATCCCGCGCGAAGCAATTCCCAAGATTCGCGTTAAGAAAGAACGCACAACCAAGGAGGCGGAAGACCCTGAAAGCGACAGCGACAACGCAGAACCCGAGGAGCCGCTCGACAGTCTTAGTTACAAACTGACGGATCGCCTATTGACCGGAATCGGAATCGACGTTCGCGTTCTCGGTGGGTCCGCCGTTGTGACTCGAGTTGAACCAGGTTCTTCGGCGGCGCGAGCTGGGCTTCGTCCTGGTTTTGTTATCAAGCAGGTTGACGGCCGGTCGCTGGATTCCGTCATTACTGAGATCGAAAAACATCCACTCTGGGGGGCCATCATTCGCGCGGAGCTTCCCGTTTTTCTGGTTGCTGGATTCATCAACGGTGACGAAACGTTACCCGTAAGACTCTCTTATCTCGACGGCCGCAATCGCTGGCGTAACCTAAGCATCAAACGTGAGCGGCTCAAGGGCGAGATGTCACCGGCGGTTGGCAACCTGCCCGCGCTGTACACCGAGTTTGAAGCGAAGCGATTGCCGGGCGGCCTCGGCTACATTCGCTTTAATGCATTCGTGCCTTCGTTGATGGAAAAGCTGTGCGGAGCGCTGCGCACGATGAAAAACGCGCCTGGCATCATCCTCGACCTGCGTGGCAATCAAGGCGGACTGTTGGGAATGATCGGCGGTCTGACCGGCCTGTTGGAAACAGATCCGACCTCGATGGGCACCATGCAAATGCGTAGCGCCCGCATTCCGCTGTTTGTGTTTCCGCAGATCGCTCCCTATTCCGGCCCCCTCGTAATTCTGATTGACGGTTCAACTCAGTCAGCGGGAGAAATGTTTGCGAGTGGACTGCGCGAGGCTGGCCGCGCAACCCTGGTAGGCGAAAAAAGCGCCGGTAACACGCTGCCTTCGGCAATCAAGAAACTTCCCACCGGCGCCATGTTTCAGTATGGCTTCGCTAACTACGAAACGCAGAGTGGCAAACCGCTCGAGGGTCAGGGCGTAATTCCAGACGTAACAGTAGAGCTCAACCGCAGGGGTCTTCTTCGTGGCGGCGACCCGCAGCTCAACGCCGCACTTCGCCGGCTGCGCGAAGAGATTAGCTGGAGTGCAAAGCCAGGAGAGTTGATTGCAGACGTCTCTTCTGTGTCGCAACCGCCGGCAACCGCCATCGCCCCGGCCGTCGTTCCCGCTGTTCGAGTAGCAATAGATCCACCACCACCGGTGCACCAGGTTACGACAGTGACGGCGCCCGAGTCTCGATCCACTTCTGGGCGCGTGACTGTGAGAATTGCGGAACCAACGACCGTTCCCGGTCTGCCTTCAGTCGATTCAATCCTGGAAAAGTATGTCGAGGCGAGCGGTGGCAGGGCGGCGTTAGAAAAAATCACCAGCCGTGTTTCCACCGGAACCGT
>JBDUAQ010000126.1:0-9892 GCA_040004575.1 bacterium | reverse complement strand
CACGGGCTTGCCCCCGCTCTTCGTTTTGGTAATTAAGTATCATGCGCATCGTCTTCATGGGCACACCTGAGTCCGCCCTTCCATCACTTCAGCGCCTACTGACGGATGGGCACGAGGTTATTGCCGTGTGGACCCAACCTGATAAGCCTGCTGGTCGTGGCGACAAAATGCACTCGCCGGCAATTAAAGAGTTCGCACTCGAACATGGCCTCCCGATCGAGCAACCAAAGAAAATCAAGACCCAGGAAGCAAAAGATTTGTTTGCGTCGTACGACGCTGATGTTGCGGTAGTTGTCGCGTACGGCCGCATTCTTCCGCCAGAGTTTCTGCGCGCGCCACGCCGCGGTTGTATCAACGTGCATTTTTCCTTGTTGCCGCTCTATCGCGGGGCAGCGCCGGCAAATTGGGCAATCGTGAATGGAGAAACAAAGACCGGCGTAACCACGATGTTCATCGAAGAAGAGTTGGATTCCGGTCCGATTCTTGGGCAACGCGAAACGATGATTGGCGAAACAGAGACCGCGCCGGAACTAATGCGCCGCCTGTCTGTTATCGGCGCCGAACTGGTGGGTAAAACGCTCGCGCAGCTCGACCGTCTCACGCCACGTCCCCAACACGATCTAGATGCTACTTTTGCGCCGTTGCTAACGAAGCAACATGGACTGATTGACTGGTCGAATAACGCCGCGACGATTGAACGCTGCGTGCGAGGTTTTCAGCCCTGGCCCACAGCCTACACGCATCACAATTCGCACCGTCTAATAATATGGAAGGCTCGGATCACCGAGAGCTCCTCGGCGGACGCGCGCGACGGCGAAGTGCTGGTTGCGCATGGTGACGATCTCGTCGTGAAGTGTGGCGACGAAACAGCACTGCGGTTAGTTGAAGTGCAAACGGAAGCCAAACGTCGCATGAGCGTGCGAGATTTCCTCAACGGAACACATCTGAAGGTTGGCGATCGATTTGGTGAAGTCTAATTCTGTTTCGCCGGCGCGGTTGACCGCATTTGAAATTCTGCGGCGCGTTGCAGAAGGCTCGTATGCTTCAGTCCTCCTCGCTTCGCGTGCAGAAGAGCTGGCGCCACTGGATCGGGCGCTCTGTCATGAATTGGTGATGGGAGTGCTGCGCCGGCAGTTGTGGCTGGACCGCCTCATAGAACTTTACGCAAACCGCAAAGTTGCAAGTCTCGATGAGTCAGTCCGGATCGTTCTCAGATTAGGTCTCTATCAACTGCGGTTTCTCTCGCGAGTTCCTGCCTCAGCCGCTGTTAATGATTCAGTAAACCTGATTCACTTCGCGCGCCTGCGCTCGGCCGCGAGTTTCGTCAACGCCGTCTTACGACGCGCGACACGCGAGCCGGAAGTAGATCCAACCAGCAACGTTCAGGATTCACTCGAGCGCCTGTCTGTTGCTACTTCGCATCCTGTTTGGCTGCTTGAACGTTGGCGCGAAGCATTCGGTATCGCGGAAGCTGAAGCGTTTGCGCGCGCCAATAACGAGCCGGCGCCAATAGCCTTCCGAGTTGTGAAAAGTCGCGCGGGTGAGGCTCCGGTGCTTGAAGGCTTGCGAGCAGCGGGCGCTGAGCTGGCTCCATCAAAAGTCGCAGCGGGTGCGTGGCGGATAAGCTTCGCTGGTAATTCGTTGAATGAACTCGCCACCGCAGGGAAAGTTTATGTTCAGGATGAAGCCTCGCAGTTGGTTGCGCTGTTGCTCGACGTACAGCCTGGTCGGCATGTGCTTGATCTTTGCGCCGGCCCGGGAAGCAAGACTACTCAGATTGCTGACCTCGCCAGGGATTCGGCCCTAATTGTCGCTTCGGATTTGTATGAGCATCGCCTCCGCACAGTTAATTCATCAGCTCAATTGCAGGGACTGGGGAGCATTCATTGCCTTGCACTCGACGGTTTGCAGGCACTTCCGTTCTTTGATGCGGCTTTTGACCGCGTATTGGTGGACGCTCCGTGTTCCGGGACAGGCACGCTAAGGCGCAACCCCGAAATCCGTTGGCGCATCTCACCCGCCGACATCGAGGATTTGGCCGCGCGCCAGAAGCAGCTTCTTAAGAACGCCGCGCGAGTAGTTAAACCCGGAGGCTGGCTGGTTTACTCGACTTGTTCGGTTGAGCCTGACGAAAACGAAGACGTAGTGCAAGAGTTCCTTGAAAACAGCGAGAGCTTCAGAGTGGTCAACCCAGGGCTCGACGGTGGAATGCAAACTTCATTAGGTGCGGTTCGAACGTGGCCACAGCGCGAAGGTACCGATGGATTTTTCGTTTGCGTATTTGAACGAAAAGGCCCGCAGCTATCTTCGAACTGAAAAACTCGTTACTTTGCGACCGCGTGTACCGGGTGTTAGACTGCGCAGCTTGGTTTTAGGTCCAATCAGTAGTTCGGAGCAATTGAGGTTAGCACGTGAACAAGTCCACCGGGGCACTCTCAATATTGGGAAGTCTTGTCATCGTGGCCGCGATATTTATCGTTTTTGTGTTTGGCTTCGGCACCACAGTGATTCTGTCTCTCCGCAGCCCAGAGGTGAAAGTCCCGGACGTGATGGGAAAAGATCGTTTTGAGGCGGAACGCGTCTTGGGGGACGCAGGTCTGAATTTTCGCGTTCGTGCGACGCGGCCGAGCAGTCAGGTGAAGGCCGACACGGTTTTGTTTCAATTGCCGCGACCCGGCGATGTAGTTAAAGCCGGGCAGACCGTGGCGATGGACATTAGCAGGCCAGTTAAGGAAGGAGAGTCTTCCGACGTCTCGCTTCCGGAACCATCACCGGAAGCGAAACCAGCGAATACCAACGAGGCCAGCTTGGCGAACGAAAACAAACTGAAGCGTCCTAAGAACACTAATAAGAACGCCAACGAAAACGCCAACGCTAACGCGACGAATCGAAACGGTAACAATAATCGGGTGACGACGACGAACAGCAACTCGAATAGCGGCAATACGAATAGGCCCACTAACACAAATTCAAATCGGCCGGCGATTAATGGCAACTCAAATCGCATCATCAATCAGAATGGAAATGCGCGACCGGCTGTAGCGAGGCCTTCGCCGACTGCCAGGCCCAATTAACAGACCCGTTCCAACAGCACCAAGTCACTGAATGATAAACGGCAGGCCAATTGATATCGCCCCCTCGATTTTGTCGGCCGACTTTTCACGTCTGGGCGAGGAAATAGAGGCCGTAAAACGCGGTGGCGCGACGATCCTGCATGTGGACGTTATGGACGGTCACTTTGTGCCCAACCTGACGGTTGGTTTACCCGTTGTTAAGTCGCTTGCCCAGGCAACAGAACTGCCCATAGATGCGCATCTTATGATTTCCGAGCCGGGAAGATATGCCGAGCAGTTTGTCGAGGCTGGAGCCAGAATGGTTTCTGTGCACGTTGAGGCCGATGCCCATCTGCATCGAACCTTAGCGTCGATCAAGGCGGCAGGTGCGCAAGCGGGCGTCGTGCTCAACCCGGCGACGCCGATTGAGACTTTGGGAGAAGCGCTGCACTTCGCTGATTATGTGTTGGTGATGTCCGTGAATCCCGGATTTGGCGGTCAGAAGTTTATTGGCACCGCTATCGATAAGGTGCGGCGATTGAGGCGCATGATCGAGGAGCGCCAACTCGAGACTCGTATCGAGATCGACGGTGGCATTGATCTGAAAAATATCGCATCCGTAGTTGCCGCGGGCGTGGAGATTATCGTGGCTGGTTCCGCGATTTTCGGAGCTGCAGATCCGGAAGCGGCTGTACGCCAACTACGCGAGGCAACGGTGCAATGGGTCTAAGGATTGGCGATTGCCGATTGCCAATTTCCGATTGATATTTTGACAGGGCTCCATCGTGTGATCGTGGCAGAATCGGCAATTGGAAATTGGCAATCTGTAATCAATGAAGTCTTGGAGGTTTTAGATATGCATTCTCGCCTATCTGCTCATTTAGTAATTTGCGCGGCGCTGGTTCTGCTTTTGGCGGCCACGGCGCTGGCACAGGGTAGTGGTGCGCAGAGCGACCTTTCGCCGCTTCAACGCCTGGACGTGATGCACTCAAAGCTCGATGGGATGCGGCGTTCTCTCACTAGTGCCATCTCAGCAATTGAACCGCAAAGCGCGGGCGAGAAGAAGAATCCTGACGATCCGCGCGAGCGGCTGCGCGGCCTGGACAAGGAAGTCGGATCCCTAATTTCCGACGTTAATAATCTACGAGCCAAACAAGAGCGTTCGGAACGCTACGACCCGACGACATTGGATCGGCTCGAAGCCTCAGTCGCGGATCTTAACAACCGTGTGCAGGCTGGATTGCAAGGGACCGCGGGCGCTAGAAAGAGCGTCAGTGCTACCGCCGCCGCGCCAAAAAAGAAAAAGAAGAAGGGTCGTTTCTTTGGTCTGCTTGGTGGTGGCGGAGATGACAAGTATGAAGAGTTGACGAGCACCGTGGCGCCGGGCCGTGACCGAGTGTTGTTCGAAGAGGCCGTCAAGGAAGTGAGGAAAGGAAGTCACGAAACTGGCCGCCTCTTGTTTTCGACAATCATAAACACCTATCCGGATTCACCGTTTCTGCCGCTTGCGAAGCTGGCAATTGCTGACTCCTTCTATCTCGAAGGAACAACTCCCTCCTTGATCCAGGCCGCTCAGGCATATTTGGACTGGCTTACTTTTTTCCCGACCGATCCGCTCGCGGATGATGCGATGCTGAAAGTCGCGGAGTCTGAGATGAGGCAGATGGGGCTTTCAAATCGCGACATAACTCACGCGCGCAAAGCTGAGCAACGTCTCAAGGCACTGTTGCAGCAGTATCCAAACACTACGCTTCGACCTATCGTGGAAGATCGCCTGCGTGAGACGCAGGAAAGTCTGGCAATGCACGGTTATCAAATTGGCGTCTTTTATGAGGACCGTTACAAAGGCAAGAAAGGCGGTCTCAAGGGAGCGCAGTCTCGCTATAAGGAAGTGATTGACAAGTATCCTAATTTCTCGCAGCGTGACGGTGTGCTATTCAGATTAGCTTACACCTACCAGCAGGAAGAAGAGCCGGACGAAGCGGCCAAGTATTATCAGGATCTCCTGCGTAATTTCCCCAACAGCGAATACACCGACAAGGCAAAAGAACAGTTAAGTATTATCGGCGTGCCAATTCCTGAACCTGATCCGGCGCGCCGGAACCTTGCGCCAGCAGAGCGCCCGGGCTTTATGGGAAAAATCATGACAGAGGTGTTGGGTAGAGCAGACGTTTCGTTCAATGCTGACGGGATACTCATCAGTAAGAACAAGAAAGAGGGTAGAGAAGATTTGATTGATGAGGCAATAAAATATAACGGACAACTGCCCGCCAATGTCACGCCGGTTGCGCCGGTGCAGCGTACCAATCGACCGCTTGCGCCTAATCCAAGCCCGCGGCCGGCTATTCAGAATCCGATTCAACCACCTCCGACTAAACCAGCAACAACAGCTCCGATAAAGCCGTAGCCAGAGCGGTATCAAGTCGCGCGCGACTTTCTTTTTTGGCCCGTTGTGATTTCATGACGGGCCTCTTTCTTGTTGGAATCCTGATCTTTTGTCTTGCCCAGTTTCGCTGGTTGGCGGATGATAACGTCAGGAATCCAAACAATGACAACTTCTAACGCTTTGTCCGCAAACGTACAGGCGGAACTCGTGCGCCGTCATAAGTCAACGGCGACTACCGTCTTGTCGCTTTTAGTGGCCGTCATACTCTTGTGCGTTCTGGCGCTTGTAAGCCAGAAGTTTCTGACGCCGCGAAGTAATCCCTCGCTCAACATTGTGGCCCGAATCACCATGTTGATTTTCGGACTAGGTGCAATTACGCTGCGACGCACCAGGTTTGCGGCTATGCGCTTGCAAGACATCGCTGCTATCCGGGGCACGTCCGGGCTCATCATCACTCTGCAAAAGACGACGTTACTGGTAACGATGATTGGAATCGCAGTCGCGGTCATCGGCTTCGCTTCCACCTTAATGTCAGGCGAAGCCTGGTACACGTACACCGCCGGCGTTATTGCGGCAGCGATTCTTCTTTACGGTTATCCGGTCCGCTCGGCGTGGGAACAAGCTGTGCGGCGCTACGCACCCACCGAAAACAGCCCAAATCTGCAGGAAAGCAACTATTGAGCCGGCCGTGCCAACCGTTTGATCCCTCAATCAAGAAAAGTGTTGATCTTGGTTTATCCGTTTGTTAGGGTGGACGTGACGTTCCTGACCTGCCTGCCCCGGCTAGGTTTGATTCCTTAAACAGCCTTCCTCAGGGCCTTTCGCTCAGCGTATCGCTTTAGGCCAATGCGCTACGAGCGGGAAACCCTTCATGACAAAACTGAATATCTCCGGGGCACCTGCGCTCATTTCCCAACTTACAACTCGCGCAATCGTCTCCCTCATACTATTGCTGACGTTTTTCTGCGTTTCCCAAAATGCGCTGGCACAGAACCTTCAGCCAAGAGCTGTTGCTCGGCTGATCTCAGGGCCGGCGGCGGACGCACGCAACTCGCGACCGCGCCGCGTTACGCCCGCAGAGAGTTTGGGCAGCACGACGAAGTCTGGTGCTTCAATCGCGCTTGCGTTCGACAAAGCAAATGCCATTGAACGTCGCGCGTTTGAGCAAACTAATGTAGTGCGCGCAGAAAATGGACTACCGCCGTTAACCTGGGATCCGCAACTCTGCCGCATGGCCCGAGAACACTCCGAACAAATGGCAAAGCGCGGGTATTTCTCTCATGAAACTCCGGAAGGTCTTCAATTGAAAGATCGCGCGCACGAAAATGGAATTCTCCATTTCAGAGTGATAGGAGAAAACATCGCGTATAATAAAGGCTACGATGATCCGGGCGGTTTTGCCGTTGAAAGATGGATGACCTCTGCGGGGCATCGCGCGAATATGCTTTATGTCGGCTTCGAGGCGTCAGCGATTGGCAGCTACGTTGCCGCTGATGGCAGCACTTATCTAACTCAGGTTTTCATTGCTCGCTAGACGCCGGAACGTCCCGTCGACGGTGGCGGCTAGGAATTTGAAATGTCCGCCGCCACCAAGTGAATCAGCCCTCTCTCAGCCTTCCTTCATTTGCCAAGATTAATTGGACTCTGCAAATTTTGGGCAGACGACCCGACGGCTATCACGAAGTCAGAACCTGGCTGCAAACGATCTCCCTTCACGACGATCTCAACTTCGAACTAACTGACGACGACAGCATTTCACTCTCCTGCGACGCGTCCGATATTCCCACTGATGATCAAAACCTAATCGTCCGCGCCGCCGCCGCCTTGAAGCTCCGTTACAAAGTTGCAACGGGCGTGCGGGTCCGTTTGGAAAAGAGGATTCCCGCAAAGGCTGGCTTGGGTGGAGCTTCCTCAAACGCTGCCATCACGTTGCTGGCGTTAACGCATTTGTGGAAAGTGAAAGCGCCCGCCGCGCTACTGCTTGAGATTGGCGCGACCCTGGGAGCTGACGTGCCGTTTTTCCTGTTGGGCGGTCGCGCCTTCGCAACGGGCACTGGGACGACCGTTTCTGCGACTCCGGAAGACGTGAACGACGATGCTCGCCACATCGTCGTGATCACACCAAACGCCAGCATTTCAACCGCCAAAGCGTATGCGGCACTCAGTTCGGCTGCCTTGACAACATCGAGCAAGGAACTTATTCTTTCTAGTTCGCGTGACGAGGCAAAATCCGGACATTCGCAACCGTGGTCTCCGGAAGACTCTCTGAAGAACGATTTTGAGTCTGTGATCTTTGATATTGAGCCTGAGATTAGACGAACTAAAGAAACCTTACTTCAGGCTGGTGCTCTTGGCGCGTTATTGGCTGGAAGTGGTTCGAGCGTATTTGGTATCTTTGCCGACCGGGAAGATCAGGAGCGCGCCGTTAATGAAATTAAACTGGAAGCGGGCTGGCGCATCTTTCCTTGTGTTACAGTGTCGCGGAATGAATACCTTCGCGCGTTGGGCGCGTGGGATATTCCGTACTTACGCTCTTTCAACTCTGGATCTGATATTGGGGCGTAGCCAAGTGGTAAGGCACCGGTCTTTGGAACCGGCATTCGTAGGTTCGAATCCTCCCGCCCCAGCCACTCTCTTATGAGCACAACTGGCGGAATTAAGGTTTTTTCGGGAAACGCAAATCCGAAACTGGCGGAAGAGATTGCGCGCCATCTTGGTTGCGACATGGGGCGCGCCATTACGGAACGTTTCTCGGATGGAGAGTTTAATTTTCAGATCGACGAGAACGTGCGCGGTGGCGACGTATTCATAGTCCAACCGACTTGCCCGCCCACTGACGAGCATCTGATGGAGCTATTGGTAATGCTCGACGCGTTTCGTCGCTCGTCAGCCGAACGCATCACCGCAGTTATTCCCTATTACGGTTACGGTCGGTCCGATAAGAAGGATCGGCCGCGCGTGCCTATCTCGGCCAGGCTGGTCGCTAACCTGATTACCGTTGCGGGTGCGGATCGGCTGTTGACGATAGACCTGCATGCGGCGCAGATTCAAGGGTTCTTTGATATTCCGGTCGATCACCTTTACTCGGCGCCGGTGATGATTGGCTATTATCAGGAAAACCCGCTGCCGAACCTGACTGTGGTCGCGCCTGACACCGGAGGCGCCGAAAGAGCTCGGGCGTATGCGAAACGACTGGATGCTGAACTTGCGCTGTGCGACAAGCGGCGCGAAAAGGCAAATGTTGCTGAAGTTATGAACGTGGTTGGCGATGTTCGCGGCCGCAGTTGTTTGATTGTCGACGATATGTGCGATACTGGCGGCTCGTTGACGAAAGTGGCCAAGGCCTTGAAGACTGCAGGCGCCGCCAGCATTCATGCGTGCTTCACGCACGCCGTTCTATCGGGACAAGCAGTGCAGCAGCTCGATCTATCGGAAATCGAGCAGATAATGATTACGAATACGATTCCGCTACGCGATAACGCGTGCAAGTTTGAAAAGATAAAGGTACTTAGTATCGCGCCGCTTCTGGCGAAAGCGATCAAGTCGATCCATGAGGAAACCAGCGTTTCCTCGCTCTTCGTTTAGCGAAGGGCAAACACTGATGGCTTGAATAGGAGTCCATCAGCGATCCCCCCTGGGAGCGCAGACATCCTGTCTGCCGGCTCTTATAAGAGCAGGCAAGATGCCTGCGCTCCCAGGGAGGATCGCTGAACGTCTGTAAAGAGGAGCAGTCATGGCAGAACAGAAAGAAATCACAGTTCAAGCGACGCAGCGAGAAGGTCGCGGTAAGAATGACGCGCGACGAGCGCGGCGCGAAGGAATGGTTCCACTCTCGGTTTACGGTGGCGAAGGCGGCACAGTGGCCGCCTTAGCGCCACTTCGCGAGCTGGCGGCAATTCTGCGCTCGGAGTCGGGGCGTAACACGATCTTCACGCTCGACATTGAAGGCATTGGCGCCAGCGAGGTCATGTTTCATGACCGGCAGGTCGATCCGATTCGTGGCCGACTCTTACACGCTGATCTTACCCGGCTCGTGAAGGGACAAAAAATCGAGGTTACCGTTCCACTACACCTGTTTGGTGAGCCCATCGGAGTACGCGAAGAGCAGGGCGTGCTCGAACAGATTGTTCGTGAGGTTGAGATTCGCTGCGAGCCTCGAGAGATTCCCGATGCCTTCAACATCGACGTTTCAAATCTGGGTGTTCACGATGTACTCCGCATCTCCGATATTCCCGTTGACGAGCGCATTGAGATTCTTAACCCGCTCGAAACCGTGATTGCGACCGTAGGCATAGTTAAGGAAGAGCCTGTGGCGGTGCCTGTGGTTGAAGCAGAGGCGCCTACTGAGCCGGAAGTTATCGGCAAGGGGAAGAAGGAAGATGAGGCAGGCGGCGAGCCCGAAAAGGGCGAAAAGGGCGAAAAGGGCGAAAAGGGCAAGAAGGAATAACCCGAA
>JBDUAQ010000125.1:0-9895 GCA_040004575.1 bacterium | reverse complement strand
TCCGATAGGTGAGATTTGCCAGCGAGGTTGCCGGGTTCGGCGATGCAGTTTTCGTAATCGCCAGATTCGCGCTGGCTGTCCCCGAAACAAAAAGTTGCGCTGTGCCGCTGTGCTGCAAGTTCCCGCTCGTCGTATCGATGTTCAGAGAATAGGTTCCCGGGGGCGTCGCTGCGGTGGTGGTCACAGTTAGGGTGGACGACTTTGCGGAGGCGTCAGTGATAACGATCGTTGTGGGATTGAAACTCGCGGTCGAATCATTGGAATAGCCCGAAGCGCTCAACGAAATCGTGCCAGTGAAACCCCCAACGGGCGTTGCTGCAACTGTGTAAGTGGCGCCGCCGCCCGGCACTACTGTGCGCGAACCCGGCACGATCGAAATCGAGTAGTCCGCAGCGGGCGTGGCGTCCGCGATCTTAGCTACGAAAGCATCCTGACCTCCGGCATTAGCAGCTTGCAATGGAGCGATGGTGGGAAAGTTTGTAGAGGACGTATAGCCGGTGATGTAAGCGTTGTTGGATGAGTCAAGCGCGATTGGATTTGTGGCCGTTCCAGTCCCCGTGCTGCTCTCAACAGAGCTACCGCCAAGGTAGGTAGAGTAAACAAATCCATTCCCCGCCGAGTTTAGTTTCGTAACAAACGCATCAAAGCTTCCGCCATTTGAAATCTGCAACGGTGTTAGCGTGGGAAAGTTGGTAGACGAAGTGAACCCGGTTACGTAGGCCTCGCCGGCAGAGTTCACTGCGATGCCCGTGCCGCGATCGTCGTTGTTTCCGCCCAGGTACGTCGCGTAGATCTTCGCACCCGTGCTTGAGACCTTCGCGATGAAGGCGTCAAACGATCCGCCAAACGCAGGCTGCGCAGGATTCAGAAGCGGAAAATTGTTCGAAGATGTCTGGCCAACGACGTAGACATTGCTAGCGGTGTTGTCGATTGCCAGGCCGTACGCTTTGTCATCACCCGTCGCGCCGAGATACGAACAAAAGACAAGCGAAGCCGCGCCGCTGCCATTGGTGTCAAACTTGGCGACGAATGCGTCAAAACTTCCACCAAAACCATTCTGAAAAGCGTTATTTGTTGGAAAGTCACTCGCACTGGTGAAGCCTGAAATATAGGCGTTGCCGTTCGCGTCAATCGCTACGCCGCTGCCGCGATCAGTTCCGGAGCCACCAAGGTAGGTCGCATAGAGTAGTGCGGAGCCGGCGGAATTGATCTTCGCCAGGAATGCATCGGTGTCACCAGCGCGGTTCGGCTGGTAGGCGTTAACCGTGGTAGGAAAACCAATCGATTTTGTACCGCCGGTCACGTAGGCGATTCCGGTTGAGTCAACAGCGACGCCTTGAACTGAATCGTTCTCTTCGCCACCAAGAAAGCCCGAATAAGCCAGAGCATTGCCCTGTGCATTCAGCTTGAAGACAACGCCGTCGAAATCGCCGCCACGATAGGTGCTCGCAAACGAACCGGCCGTGCCTGGGAAATTGATCGATGTAGAATCAACGCGACCGACGACGTAGGCGTTGCCGTTGCTGTCGACGGCGATGCCGTCGGCGCGATCCTGGCCGCTGCCGCCGACATAGGTCGAGTAGATAACGTTTGCACCGGCGGCATCGATCTTCGTCACAAACATGTCTGCCAGTCCGGCATTGACGCCAAACGCAGCGCCCTGCAAAGGAAAATTGGTGGAGCCGGTTGTGCCGGTAATATAGATATTGTTGCTGCTGTCTACTGCGATGCTGCTACCAAGATCGTCACCACTACCACCCAAGTAAGTCGAGTAAACGAGCGTCGGATCGATAACCAGGGGTTTGGTTCGATCGTAAGGGCCGACCTCAAATCCTGCTTGTTGCCTGGCAAGTAAGACAAATCTCCCGTCGACCAGGCGACGTTGTCCCTCAATTTCCTGATAGATAACCGGCTTCGGTTGACGAACCTCCCCGCCTGAGGTGTGCAGAACAAGATCCCCTTCGTCAGAAATTCGCAATCGCACTCCTTCAGCGAAAGTCTGGCGAATCCTCTGCGGATCGGCATCGGGTGCGATCACAAAATCGTATTCCAGTTGTTGCTGATTGCCGTAGTAGGTAAGACTTATGCCGGGATAGATCTCGTCGTAGCGAACAGCGCGAAACGTGGGCACGTCAGTGTGCCAGCGGGACGGATCGTTGCCGAGGAAATAATTGCGATGACCGGGAAGTTCGCCGACGCCTTTCGCGACTGCGTCCGCATTCGCACCCTGCAATCGGAAACCGAGCAATGCGGGAGAAGACTCAGCTTCTGGTTGAAAATGACGAGCCGACTTGCTTTGCGTTTTCCTGCTGGTCCTGGAATTGTTTTTCCGCAGCTCGAGGATGGCGCCGGTAGAAGTAAGAAACAAATTGTAGCCGGCGCCACGCGCGGAAAACCTGGCGCGGCTGTCCAACTGACCAAGGTTCTGCTCGAAGCTGAGCGGCAGCTTCGCGGTGAACTCGCGCAAGGCTGGTCCGCTCAGGACTTGTCTCTTCGCTCCCGCAGGACCGAGATGAGTGTTTGCCAGGTCTTCCGCGCGTTTTGCATCAACGTGCGTCGCTGGGTCGAACCAAAAGAGCCCGAGCAGGCCACAAAGGCCCAGACCGGCCACGAAGATTTTCTGCTTTAAGCTCAACGCGAATTCATAACCTCAATTGAAGAGTGGCACGGGCGTCCCGCCCGTGAATCACGCGCAAGCTGCGCGTGCTACGCATTATTCGTTACCAACTCGGCAAGGCATCGTCGACTGAAAAATTTACAAAAGAACCGAGCGCGGGTGAACACTTACTTCCAGTTGTGTTCAACCCACCTCGGTTCTCTTAACATTCGGACCTGGTTTTCGATAATTCTCTTATCAACTCAGGAACGGCAAAGTCGGTGTTGCAAACGTCGCCAGATTTGGAAATACCGCCGCCCGATCACTCACCGCCAAACCATACCAGTTGGCCAACGTTGCCGCATACTGATCGATAGAGGTCGTTGGGATCCATTGACCGCGGTTACTGCTGGTGTCATCCGGCCCTGCAAGCTGCAACGCCGGAAAACCGTAGGGGAGACCAGATCCATCGGGCCGCGCTGATCCGTAGAAGCTGCCGCCGAGAACAGAGCCACCCATAATAAAGGCGTGGCTTCCCCAGGCGTGATCCGTGCCCACAGTGCCGGAGCCACTTCCCGAGGGCTGTAGGGTGCGACCGAAATCAGAAAGCGTAAAGGTCGTGACGTTGTTGCTCAGTCCCTGCGCCACCATCTCGTCGTAGAACGCGCGCATTGCCTGGCTTATTTGCGTGAGCAATCCACCCTGACCGCCCGACTGGTTCGCTCCCCCGCCCGGATTTGTCGGATCGGCGCCAGTTTCGTTGGTGTGCGTGTCGAAGCCGCCAACCGAACAAAAGAAGATTTGGCGCCCGGTCGCAAATCCCAAAGTAGCTTTGATCTTCATTAGCTTGGCGATCTGCGCCAACTGATTTCCCAACGAGGTACTCGGGAAAGTAGCGGTGAGTATCGGATTGCCGGCCGCATTCAAAGCGGCATCGGCCGACAACGCCGCGCTTGTAGTATCGGTGGAGGCCTTAATCAAGGTGGTACCCTGATCGAATCCTAACAGTGTCCTGTAGCTACTTCCACTATTGAACGGATTCGCACTGCTCGGTCCGTTCCAATTGAGGTTAAGCACATTAGCCAACGTCGTAGGCGCAGCCGCGATCGCCAGTTGCCGCGAGTTAATCCCAGTTGCGAAAAGGCTCGTGCCGGCCAGCGAAATGTTCATTGGCAGTGCCACCGCGCCGTTTAGTGCATTCGTCTTATCGGCGATCCTTCCACCCCAGCCGGTCTGGCCCACGGTCTTGGCCACCGATGTTTGCTGCTGAGCAACCTGATCTGAGTGAGAAAAGAGTTGGTATGGACGTCCGATGCCGGCTATATACTGCGCGCGAGTGATCGGCTGAACCAGCGAACCGACATTGCAGAGCACGGCTAGCTTGCCATCGGTCCAGGGTTTCAACAAGCCTGGTGCCACTCCCGCATTGTTGGCCTCTGGCGAAAGGTTTGGATGGAACGAATAGGAAACGCCGCTCGTGTTAGACGGAGTAATCTTCGTGTTTTGGATTTGTGACTGAAGCAGTGCCAAACCTGACGTACCGCGCGCGGCACTGTAGCTTGCATAGTCATCGAAAGGAATGACCATGTTATTGCAGTCGGAACCGCCACTAAGAAAGATGCAGACCAGCGCTTTGTAATCCGCGGCGACGTCCGGCTGCTCCTGGATCATTGCGTTAACCAGGTTAAATTTGCCCAAGCTGGCGACCAATGCGGCTCCAGTTAAGCCACAGGCTGAAGTCTCCAAAAATTGTCGGCGTGATTTGTTCATCTCTTCTACCTCTCCACCTGGTATTGCGCTGAAGTCGCGATTAGATAAAGAGCGGTGCGCGTGCGGCCTGCTGGATCGCTACTCGCTATCGCGTTCACTGTGGCTACGATGTTCGCATTCATCGCCGCGGACATCGTTCCGTGCATTAACCGGGCGTTAAGAGTGTCGACAAGCTGCTGGGGATTGCCTGCCATGGCTTGATACGACGAGTAATTGAGCTGCGTGCCCGTTGGCCGGTTAGGCGGACTAGCGGCAATTCCATTCCCGCTGTTGCCGAACAGCAGCGTGTTCATGAAGTTAGTACGCGTGTAAGTCGTCGACGTGTCGAGGATGCCAAACTCCGGACCAACCAGGTTCGTCCCAGGCAGACCATAATCCGCCGGGTAGTAACTGAACACGGTGGGCGGATTGAAAACGTTCTGGTTCATCGGGATGGTGAAACTAGCGGCGCCTGCAACGTTTGTCACTAACACGCCGTCGCTGGTCGCGTTAAGGGCGCGCAGCAGATGCGTCAGCAGTAATACTGGCTGGCGCAAGTGGCCGTAATTTGGATCAGTCTTCACATCGCCGCGCGCTTCTGGGTCTAACAAGATCTCTGTAATAACGGCCTTCATATCGCCGCGGGTTCCCGAGCCATTATTTGCAAACGCCACCGCGCAGCGACCCACATAAGGTGGACTCGGATTGCTGGTTACCAAATTATGAATCAGTTGAATGCAAACGTACGGGCCGGTGTTCGCATGATTGAACAGCAGATCAATCGCCGTATTTAGCTCGGCCGCTTTGTAGGCCTGCCGCTGTGCAGTAGATGTGCAAGGTGGCGATACAGTAGTACACGCAGGAAAGTTCGTGCCAAACAACGTCTTCTGACCAAGGTCATATCTGTTTGTATTGGCGTTCAACGGCATTGGGTCGAGGTAGTTGGTGACGTTGACGGGTGCGCCGTTGATGACCGTCTGCTTGTTTGGACCAAGGTCCCAACCCGTGAAAATCCGCGCCAGATTCGAAATGGTGTTCTGGTCATAGCTGGGGAGGCGATTGCCCTGAGCGTCCAGCACCGGCGTGCCGTCTGGATTCAGAGTGTCTACGCCGATTGCAAACAACTGCATGATCTCTCTGGCGTAGTTTTCGTTAGGAGTACCATTAGCGGCTGAGTTTCCACGCATATCTAGATATTGGCCCATGCCCGGATTGAGAGTGATGTCGAACAGCAACGTGCGGAAGTTGCCGTACGCACTTCGATCTATCGTCTGCAGATACGGCGCGTACCAACTCGTTTCGTTATTGTTCAACTGCGCACCACCGACCACGATGAACTGGTGCAGCGCAAAAGCTACCCGTTGTCTCAGTTGATCGGGCTGCGTCAAAGCGTTCGTCATGAACTGCTTCTGGAGCGGGTACAGTGTGTAGTTATCCCGAATGCAGATTGCGTCGCAGGGACTCGGTTGATTAACCGGATAGAGCGGAGTTGCGGGATAGTCTGAAAACAGGTTCGACGGCGCGTCGATGAACTGTGGCGGCATGCTGAACTGCTCGTTCAGATAAGGCAGCATCCCTATGCTGCGCACATGCGTCAGATCGGCATCTGTCGGACCCCAGGTGGCTTGCTCGAGAAAGCGAATGCCGTCGGGACCGGCAGCCAGGGATGGACTATTGAATAACGCTTGATATTCCGCGGTAGTCACCGGCGGATTCGCCGCCGGCGGGGCTGCGGGAGCTGGCGTGGGCACCGATCCGGGATCATCCGCTGGTCCTCCACCCGTCACGCCGATGGCGACGCGCACACGATTGCTCGTCGCGGCGTGTAAATTCAGACTCACCAGCACGTCACCCAGGTTGCTGGTCATATTGTCGTTGAGCCGCAGGATGATCATGTAGATGCCGGGAAAGCCAGGCACCGCGTTCACGTATTCGACGTTCAACGGATAATGAGTGTGGGCAGCGTCTTCCGCATCGGCGGTGAAGGACGTCGGATTGCCGTTCGCGGTTTCGCCCGCCAGCAAATTCAGATTCATCGCAAACAGAGCGATGCGTGTTCGCGTATCGTTGCTGAACTTCACAGTCGACGTAAGCGGAAACGGACCGTCCTTTAGCGTCACCGACTCAAGTGCCACCGCTCGTGTTGAAGTTGAATCGCTTATTAAGACAGGTGCGCTGGTGGCCGCTTGAGTGGCGCCGAAGGCTCCGCACATGGCGACGAAAAGAGCAGCACTGATAAGTCTAAGAACACTATTAGGCGAGCGGCTCGGGACGCTGATTTTCATAGGATGGGCGCTCCATTAACAGGCTTGTGCCAAAGTCCAAAAACAGTCGAAAACTATGAGGCTGTCCCAAATTGGATTGGTGGAGGGGCCACCCGGCCAATAACCCAGGCTGAAATCCAATATAGCATTTTCGCGCGAGCCTGGGTCAACAATTTAGACGACCTGCGGGGCCATAAAGCCGAAGAAAGTTTTGTCAACCACCGGCTACAAACTGAGATATGGTGGCCCAGGATTACTGATGGACTTTTGGGGCGAGTTTGACAGTGGATAACAGCTTCCCTATTATCCATCTACTTGTCGGGGCGTGGCTCAGCCTGGTAGAGCGCTCGGTTCGGGACCGAGAGGTCGGAGGTTCGAATCCTCTCGCCCCGACCAGTAACTTCCTACCAATCAATGTGATAACTCCACTCCTCAAAAGTGACTCCTTTCTCCATGTGGCCAACATGTGGACAAAACAACTGGATTTCTGAATTAAGTCGAGCATCAGTAACTCGAAAACTCACGATAATCCTCATTTCTCTCAATCAATAATAATTCTCCCAATCAATAATAAGAGGGCACTCGGGTTAAGACCGAGAGGTCGGCGGTTCGAATCGTCTCGCCACGACCAACTCGCTATTGCCAGGAGGATTGACGTTTACGTCATTGCGCGGGTCAAGGATCCGGTCTCGCCGTACAACGCCGCGCATTCCCAAGCTGGTCCGAACTCGACAGCCAAGTCCTTGCTCACGGCGTACTGTCCACTCATGTCGTACTGCAAGAATTTGCGCACGCTCTGGCGCAACACAGAGTCAGAAGTTGAACTTCTACACCAAACTGCGCCAGACGCAGGTTGTCACTGACGTTTCCGATGTCTAACCGCTAGAAAATAAACTTGAATCCGAGTTGAAACCGGCGGCTTTCTTGTGAGGTCGATTGATTTCGCGCTTTGAAGTCGGGAAGTTCGTCGTGCATTTCCCAGAATTTTCCTTGCGCATGAGCGGCTGCGGCAGCCTCCGCAGCCCGCAAAGAATGTGGATGAGTCCGCACCGTCGGAAAATGACGAAAGACGAAGCGCAGGTTGTCTCCGAGAAGTCTTCGCACCTGATTGATGACAAGGTTTGATTGTTGGCACGTATTGCGGAGATCTCGCGCAAACCGATTCGAAGGTTCCTGCCACAGTTACGTCAATTGCCAAACCGGTTATCGGAAAACTTTCAACACTTGCTGCCTTGCCGATGCGATCGGTGACCTCGTGATGGATGGCGGTATGACGGCCTGTATGACCCCATTTTTCAATCCAAGCATCAATTCAAAAACTCAGGCGCATGAGTTTGATCGGGTGAAGGTCACATCCCTGCACCTTTCAAATGGTAGCGATCGGTATCGTAGAATCGCTCTACGTCCACCGTGTCGATCTTTCCCAGCACCGTCGAAATATCTACAAGCGATAAATCGCAAGCCGGTGCGATTCCGCGTGCTGATACCATCTTGCCAAAATCACCTTCGGCGGCGGCGTCGGCAGCCCGCGCGCCAAACAGCAATCCCATAATACGGTCCACGGGCGACGGGGGACCGCCACGCTGCGGGTGTCCAACAACTACCGAACGCGCCTCGTAGGGAGTATCACTCATTATTCTGCGTGCCAAAACGTCAGCGATGCCCCCAAGCCGCGCATGCCCAAAGGCATCATGTCGGTCGTCTATTATGATCAACTCGCCATCTTCCGCGTAAGCCCCTTCCGCGACGACCACTACAGAATAGCGCGGGTGATTAGGATCTCGGGGATGTGATGTTGAATCTCCAAGACGATCCTTCAATAGCCGATAAACCTTCTCGTAGCGAAAGGGATGTTCCGGGATTAAGATAATGTCTGCCTGACCCGCTACGCCGGACCAAAGAGCGAGGTGTCCGGAGTGACGTCCCATGACTTCGATCACCTGAACCCAGCCGTGGGAACCGGCTGGTGTGCGCGCGCGCTCGATAACCTCCGTCACGTTTCTCAACGCCGAGTCAAAGCCAAGCGTGTAATCCGTTCCTGCCAGGTCTTTGTCGATCGTCTTGGGAATTCCCACAACAGGCACGCCCATCACTGAGAGCCGCGCGGCAACGCCGAGGGTGTCCTCACCCCCGCAGGCAACCACGGCATCAAGACCGAGCTTCTTGATATTAGCGATCACTTCAGACGATTTATCGACTTTCTCTCCCAACTCGTTGGGAGTCTGAAAAGGGTTGGTGCGCGATGATCCGAGGTTAGTACCCCCATCGCGATCCCAGCGTCGCACGCTTGCGCGGTCAAGCCGCGCGACATCGAAGGGAGGGTTCAGCAAACTTAGCCAACCGTCGCTGAGGCCAACTGTTTCGATCCTCCGCTCGAAAGCGCGATAAACCAAACCTTTGATCGCGGGATTGAGTCCCGGCGCGTCGCCGCCTCCGGTTAGCACTCCAATGCGTTTGACTTCAGTCATAGAAATCCTCAGAGACCAAGAAGATAACAGCGTAAAAATAATTAAATCAATCCGCGCAGCGGCCTACGCGACTTACTTTTGATGAGATTCATTGCGATCATCTCTTTGAGCTTTTTGTCTTCCGGCGCTAGGGCCACGTAGGGTGTGACTTGCGCGGTCGAGTCGCGCAGCCACATTGCATTTATATCTCCGGTAATCACATAGGTGTCCGGTCGGTTTTCGCGCATGCTGAAAGTGACAGTCGTGTCGAGCGTGTTCGGGAAGCAATTCTCAAACAGCCAAGCGAGTTCCGGGTCGGCGATCGCTCTCTTTACTTCGACGATCTTCGCCTCGACGGCATCGCTCACGAACTTCCGCTGTCCGGCCTTACTCACAAATTCATTGCCTGCTGAATGGAGAAGACGGCTGAGACCGCGGTCGGCCATTAGCGCAACACCCGCGGCGGCACAAGCCAGGCTCCTAATTACCGTACGGCGGTTGTATAACTCGTTGTTCATTCAAGAACCTTCTTCCTCCTACTACCCACTTTTCTGACTGTGCTAAAGTTATCAATTATGAAAATAAATCGTCGAGGGTTCCTC
The DNA here is from genome assembly GCA_040004575.1 of bacterium. Taxonomy (GTDB): domain Bacteria; phylum Acidobacteriota; class Blastocatellia; order Pyrinomonadales; family Pyrinomonadaceae; genus PSRF01. Next base: position 237 of record JBDUAQ010000125.1, on the reverse strand, counting down.
GTAACATCGTCTTCCGCATTGGTGTTAGCGAAAACCCAATTATCGCGGGCGGAACATGTTCAATCCTCTGAAACCTCAGAGCCGCTTTCGATGGAAGGGCGAGAGGTAACAGTCTATACCACCGCTGACAACAGTAATTACCGCCTATCTGCTACTGACACGCTGGCCTTCAAACATATGGGCCAACCTCTCGAAACTCAGGTCTGTGTGTTTGTCGATCCCGCGCGGACGTTTCAA
>JBDUAQ010000124.1:0-9909 GCA_040004575.1 bacterium | reverse complement strand
GCGTCATGGCGATCCTCTGCGCCTTCGACGCACTGCTTGCCTCGGGCGTGAAACCGACCGCCAACCTCAAGTTTTTCTTTGAAGGCGAAGAAGAGGCAGGTTCGCCGCACATCGGGGAAATACTCAGGCAAAATAAACAACTACTGCAAAGCGATGCGTGGATCATTTGCGATGGACCGGTCCACCAGTCTGGTCGTAAACAAGTGGTCTTCGGTGTACGTGGCGACACGAACGTCGACGTAACTGTTTATGGAGCGAAGCGGCCGCTGCACAGCGGTCACTATGGAAACTGGGCGCCCAATCCTGCACTCATCCTGGTGAAGCTGCTCGCCTCGATGAAGGACGATTCAGGCCGGGTGCGGGTCGCCGGTTGGTATGACAACATCGAACCGCTCGGCGCAATTGAACGAAAGGCCATCGCCGAGGCGCCGCAATACGACGACACCCTGCGGGCCGAGCTGGGGCTCGCGCGCACCGAGGGAGAAGGCCGCAGCTTGCTGGAATTGATCAATGAGCCGTCGCTTAACATCAACGGCATCAGCAGTGGCGACGTCGGCGCGCTCGCTCGTAATGTTATTCCCACCACAGCGACGGCGGTTCTCGATCTACGGTTAGTGAAGGGCAACGACTACCAGCGTCAGGCCCAACTCCTCAGCGATCACATTCGTAAGCAGGGTTTCTATGTCATCGATCGCGATCCCAGCGATGAAGAGCGGCAACATCATCCTTTGATCGCTCGCGTAACTCAACGAGCAGGTGGCTACAACGCTGAGCGCACCCGAATGGATCTGGACGTTTCAGTTGCCATAGTCGCAGCCGTGCAGTCGACTTCCGAGGAAGCGATAGTTAGATTGCCAACCGCGGGAGGCAGTCTACCTCTCTCGGTAATCACTGCTAATTTGTCGACGGTAACGATGACCGTGCCAATTGCCAATTACGATGACAACCAGCATGCCGAGAACGAGAATCTGCGTTTACAGAATCTGTGGGACGGTATGGAGACGATGGCTGCGATCATGGTCATGAAGTGAAGGACAGTTTAAGGAAGAGCCATGCAGTTTGAATACCTGGTTTGCCAAACTCAATTTAGTCGCGTGACGTTTGCAAACGGCGAATGGCAAGGCAGCGTTGCGTTGAGCTCCGGCGATACACAAGCGGCGCTCGATTCATGTCCGCAAGTCTGGGATTATCTCAACCAGGCGGGTCGCGCGGGTTGGCAGTTGGTAACCGCCGCAAACGCGACGATCACGAGCGAAGGTCAAACCTCACAGGTTGCTTACCAACTCTTCCTGCGGCGCGAGCGTATGTCAGACAACTCCTTCTAGAACCTCGACCGACCATTCGATCGTCTGGGATTGACTGACGGCTGTGTCTGTGGCGGGCATATGATGTTGGGCATCAGGAAGGCCTTGATGCGGCAGACTACCGGTCCCGGTTCCTCTTCCTGCGGAATGTGTCCGGCGTATTTGATGTACTTCAACTCAGAACCTTTAATAGCGTCATGTAATCTCGTGGCGACATCTCGTCGCAAAACGTGATCGTCCTCGCCCCACAAGATCAGTGTAGGCACTGAAATCGTCGGATACAGCTTAATGTAATAGGCTAAGTCTTTTGGAATTGCCCCTTTGCCAATTTGCAACAACGCCCATCGCCCGCCGCGAGAGGCTATCGGTTTGGCATATTTCCTAATCTGCTTCAACGTAATCTTTGCCGGATCGTAATAAGACTGGAAAAGCACGATTAGAATTTGCAGCGCCGGCGGCAAGATGTGAACAGCCAGCCAGCCAAGAACCGGCGTCCGGAGAATTATCAGAAACAGCGGCAGGTGATCTGCATAAGCGCCGGGATCGATCAAGACGAGTTTCGCCAGACGTGAGTCGGTCTCGGCGCATAGACGAATGGCGAGCAACAGCGAGACGGCGCCGCCATACGAGTTGCCAACCAGCGTCAGTCGCTGCAAATTGTGCTCGACAATAAACTGGTAAATGAGTTCGCTCTGATCCTCGAGAGAATAATGCTTGTCGTGTGGTTTGGGCGACTTTCCTTCGCCGCGGAAGTCGATGAGGATGACCTGATAGTAATGCGCTAAGGGTTCCTTCATGTAGCGCCAGGAGTAAGTGTTGCCGCCCAGGCCATGCAGGAAAAGAATTGGCTCGCCGTGGCCATAAATCTCGCAATGCAAACCTGTTCGCGTGGTGCATGGAAGCGAAGTCAATGCTTCAGGTTTCTGCCCTGATTGTCCGTGGCCGGCGCTGCTGAGCAACAGGCTGAGGGCAATCAGACATAGCAACCTGGGAAAACAAATCTGAAATCGGCGCGTGATAGATTCCATGTATGAACCTCCACCAGATTCTGGTTTTCGGTGGGCATAGTAATCGGAATCGACGCTTTCGTCATTATTTATTCCGGCTCACACGGCGTCCGGGTCTGCGCATATCACGAGATCCTGCGCGACAGAACCGGTAGGAAGTTATACGTCATGATTTCACTGGAGGAGACTGAACCATGATCAAGGGAAGCGAAAAACGAAAAGCCGATCACCGCATCGATAACTTATTTCTCGACCGTTGGTCGCCGCGTGCCATGACTGGCGAGCCCGTCGCGCAGGAGGAATTGCTGACGTTGTTTGAGGCGGCGCGTTGGGCTCCCTCATCTTACAACTATCAACCGTGGCGTTTTTTGTATGCGCGGCGCAACACTCAGCATTGGCAAACCTTTTTCGATCTCATGGGCGAGTTTAATCAGAGCTGGACGAAAACCGCCGCGGTCCTCGTAGTCTTCATCTCGCGCACTCATTTTGATTTCAATGGCGAGCCCGCGCCAACTCATTCGTTTGACACCGGCGCTGCCTGGGAAAATCTGGCGCTCCAGGGAGCAATCAAGGGTTTGGTGGTCCATGGCATGCAGGGTTTTGACTACGAAGGCGCCCGCACGGCGCTGAACGTTCCGGAGGGGTTTCAGGTGGAGGCAATGTGCGCGATTGGGAAGCCGGCTGCTCCCGAAACGCTGCCGGCAGATTTGCAGGCGAAAGAGGTCGTAAGCGAGCGACGAAAGTTGGAAGAGACGATTTGCGAAGGGCCGTTTTGTTTTTAGAGTAGTCTCAGAACGTGTGGCCGTAGTAAACGCTGAACGAATTGTTGCCGCGACCGTGATTGCCGAAGCTGTAGCCGGCATAGATATTGTTCTTCGGTGAAAAAGTGATGCCGGCGCCGGAGGTCACGTAACCGAGGTCGTTGTTGCCGCTGACCCAGTCAGTTACAAACGAAAGCTTTTTCGTCAGCGGTTGTTCGTAGCCTGCCAGCACTCCGGTCTTGTCAGTGCCGTCGTCAAATCTTCCCACCCGTTGATAGCCGCCAAACGTGAGCCGCGGACCGTGCGCGCCTTCGAAGTTCTTGCTGCCGACGATGTAAACCAGGCCGGTGGTCTTACCGTCGCGTCGATGGGTGACGGGGATCGAAACCAACACACCTGCGGCGAACGCGAGACCTCTCTTTTCGTTCTGGTAAAACTGCCACTTGAAGTTTGGCTGTAGATTGACAGGCTCCGGGCCCGAGCTCCGCGTGTAGAAAACGTTGACGCCCACTTCCGTATTCCCCGGCAGGCCAACGACAACCCGCGGCCCATACGTCTGGTAGCCGCCATTCGCATATGACGCGAAGTGAGTTATGAAGTCGGCTTCGAGGTAAACCTTGCGCGGCGCCTGCACGTCGCTCGAAGGAACGTTGAAGATGGTTGACTGAGCCGCGGCGCTGGAAATGATCGACAACAAACAGATGGCAAGCAGCGCAAGCTTGATGAGTCTCTGAAGCTTCATAGAGGTGTCCTCTTCGGTAGTTCGCTACTGAAAGACAGTCGGGCAACAGGGCAATTGCGGCTCGAGGCTGGTTAGCTGTAAAGTCTTTTTAGTCCAATAAGCAGCAGTTTGCAAGGAACAAACAACCGCGGCGCGGTTGGGGAGGACCTCATGACTAAGCCAATTCGCATACTAATGCAAACCACGATTCCTTTTGCTGAAGACGACTGGCACATTGGCCGCTTCTCCTTGTTGCGCGATGAACTGGCATCGCTCAAGGACGACTCAGGAAACGCCTTATATGAGGTGACCACGCGCGATCGCGAATCAGACGCAGCCGGGAATGATCCGGTCCTGAGCACACTTGATAAGTCGGATTTTGACGAGCTGTGGCTGTTTGCGATCGACACGGGAGACGGCCTGACCGTGCCAGATTGCGAGGGCATCACACGTTTCCGGCAGCGCTGTGGCGGCATCATGGCAACGCGGGATCACCAGGATCTCGGCAAGTCGTTGTGCACGTTGGGCGGCATTGGTCGCGCTCACTTTTTTCACTCCAAGAATCCTGAACCGGATCCGTCCAGACATGTTCCTGACGATCCGTTCACAACTTCGATCTCCTGGCCCAACTATCATTCGGGCGCCAACGGCGACTATCAAATCATCAAGGTAGAAGTCCCTCATGAACTAATGAGCAATCCCGCGTCGTCCGCCGGCGTCATCGAGTTCTTTCCGGCTCATCCACATGAAGGAGCGGTTGGCGTACCGGAAGGCGAGGAGCAGGCGCATGTGATTGCGACCGGCAAGAGCAAGGTCACCGATCGTCCGTTTAATCTTGTTATCGCGTTTGAGAGTGCGGTCGACGAACATGGCAACCAGCTCGGGCGCGGCATCGCCGAGTCAAGCTTCCATCACTTTGTAGACTACAACTGGGACACCGACATGGGCTGTCCGAGTTTCCTCGTGGAACCGCCGGGCGATGGCTACAAAAGAAATCCGCAAGCGCTGCAAGACATCAAGACTTACGTGGGCAACGCCGCGCGCTGGCTGGCCGGCAATTAGCATCCAATTTACCCAGACTCGAAATAGGATTAGAATTCTCGCTGATTAAACATGGAGGCGCGTGATGAAACTAAGTAGTCTAACTAAGGCTGCGTCCTTTGTAACTCTGTTATGCCTTTCGCCTGTCCAGGCTCAGGACATGCACACACATCAGCACGACGCTTCAGAAAAACTCGGACGAGTTAACTTCAGCGTGTCGTGCAAACCTGCTGCGCGGGTCCAATTCAATCGCGCCACCGCATTACTTCACTCGTTCTGGTATGGAGAAGCAGAGAAGGCCTATGCCGACGCTGCCAAGAGTGATCCTGATTGCGCGATGGCCTATTGGGGTTTGGCGATGAGTCTTTATCATCCTGTATGGGCGCCCGCGACTAGCGAGGAACTTCAGAAAGGTCGGGCCGCAGTTGAAAAGGCGAAATCAATAGGCGCAAAAACTCAGCGCGAAAAAAACTACATCGCGGCAATAGAAGCTTTCTATAAAGATTCTGACAAGCTCCCGCATCCGGCCCGCACGCTGGCTTATGAGCAGGCCATGGAACATGTGTACCTCAGATATCCGAAAGACCATGAGGCCGCGATCTTTTATGCACTTTCACTGCTGGGCACCGCCAGCGCGTCCGACAAGACTTATGAAAAGCAAAAGAAGGCTGCGCAAATTCTTAATAAGATCTTGCCTGCGGAGCCTCAACATCCAGGCGTAGCTCATTATCTGATTCATAGTTTCGATTATCCGCAGCTTGCCAAGCTCGCGCTTCCCGCCGCGCGCAGTTACGCGAAAATTGCGCCGTCATCACCCCATGCGTTACACATGCCATCGCACATTTTCACGCGTCTCGGTCTTTGGCAGGAGTCGATCCAATCGAATTTGGCATCGGCTGCCGCAGCGCAGAGACATGTTGCGATGTCACACCCGGGTGCAGCCGCATTTGATCAGCTTCACGCGTTGGACTACCTCGTCTATGCCTACCTGCAAGGCGCTCAGGACAAAGAGGCCAAACGAATCCTCGATCAAGCCAACACGCTCAATGAGGTTGACTCAACGGTCGTGGCCGCTGCCTATGCCTTCGCTGCGATCCCGGCGCGCTATGCGCTCGAAAGACGCCAATGGCAAGAAGCTGCGCGGCTTGAGTTGCATCCCACTAACTTTCCCTGGAATAAGTTTCGTTATGCGGAAGCCATAGTTTATTTCGCACGTGCACTGGGCGCGGCGCGGGGTAACAGTCCTACCCAGGCGCGGCGCGACCTGGAAAAACTCTCCGCGATCCAGGTTGAACTCGCTGAAGCCCAAGAAAAATATTGGGCAGACCAGGTTGAAATCCAACGCCAAGCGGCAACCGCCTGGATTTTGCGCGCCGAGGGGAAAGACGCAGAGGCGCTTACACAAATGCGTTCGGCTGCCGCTCTGGAAGCAGCGACAGAAAAACATCCGGTCACGCCCGGCCCGATCATTCCTGCGCGCGAGTTGCTTGGCGACTTGCTCATCGAACTGAATCAACCCGAGCAGGCGCTTCAGGAGTTTGCTGCGTCGTTGCAAGATTCACCAAACCGCTTCAACGGTCTTTTTGGCGCGGCGCGCTCGGCCGAGCTGTTGGGCGACAAGAAAACAGCCGGCGAATATTACGCAAAGCTGATCGCTCTCACGGCCAACGCTGACAGCGACAGGCCCGAGCTGCGGAAGACGAAGGAATTCCTGGCGCAAAAATAACTACCAGTCGAGCGAGTTTTGAAGTCATATCAGAGAGCCCGGCTTGTACAGCGCAGCATTCCCGTAAGCAAAGACGTTCTAGCTCCGGAGGAGCCGGATGTTTATAGACACACAGCCGACGCTACGTTCGGAGCTCCAGCGGAGCGAAATGTTTTCACTGATAAATAAGTCGGATCAGCGACATCCCGCTCCTCGGAGCGGGCGAATCTAATAGTGCCGGCGACCTATAAACATTATGTCCCTCCGGGACTACCTGAGTTTGAAGCTAACTCTGAGGACGAGTATCATCCTCATAACGATGGCAGAACTACTTAAGGATTCGTACAACCGCCCGATACGCGACCTGCGCGTGTCGCTAACCGATCGTTGCAATTTTCGCTGCTTCTATTGCCTGCCACACGGCGAGCCGCCTATTGCTTCGAAGGAAGAGATGCTCTCCTACGAAGAGATTGAATACATCTCGGACATCTTTGTCTCGCTCGGGATTGAAAAGATACGTTTGACGGGCGGCGAGCCGATGATGCGGCGCGACATAGAAACCATCATCGAAAAACTAGCGCTGCTAAAACCAAAAGGACTCCGCGATCTGGCGCTGACTACCAACGGCTACTTCCTGCCCGACCGCGCCGCAGGTTTAAAAGCCGCCGGATTGGATCGCATCACGATCAGCGTCGACAGTTTGAAGCCTGAAAAGTTCAAGCAGATGACGGGAGTCGATGTTCTCGACCGGGTCCTGCAAGGCATTAGCGCGGCGAAACAGGCGGGCCTCCGTCCGATTAAGATAAACGCCGTCATCGTGCGCGGTCACAACGAAGACGAGGTTGCTGACTTTGCCGCCTTCGCCCGCGAGCACGACGTGAAGATGCGCTTCATCGAGTTCATGCCGTTGGATTCCGGCCACGACTGGTCGCGCAGTGACGTCGTGTCAGGCCGCGAAATTCGTGAACGGATAAACGAAAGGTTTCCCCTGGTTCCAATCGCCGTCGATCGTGGCTCGGAGACTTCCTCGCGCTATTGTTTTGCCGACGGTGCTCCCGGCGAAATCGGAATCATCGCGCCGGTCACGGAGCCTTTCTGCGGCGCCTGCTCGCGCATTCGTCTTACTGCCGACGGCCAGATTCGCACCTGCCTTTTTTCCACGGTCGAGCATTCGTTGCGTGACACGGTACGCACGGGCGCCACACGCGCCGAGATTGTTGATTTCATCGAGTCAGTCGTAATGAAGAAAGAGCCGCGCCACTACATCAACGAGCCGCAGTTTGTTGCGCCGTCGCGCTCGATGAGTTTTATTGGCGGCTGAAGCGGCTGCCGGTTGTTTTACAGGTTGACGCGCGTACCCCGTTTATCCTACCTTGCGCTTCTCAGTCCAAGTTCAAAGATCGACTTGCCCTTCTGGAGGAGCCCCTGATGATCCGCAAACATTTCACCGCCCTTTTCTTTTTGTCGCTGTGCTTCGCAATGACTACGACGCAAATGCGCGCACAGGAAACAACGGCTGCGTCGCAGGAACAGAAGAAGCCGGCGGCGGCGGCTAGTGTTCCCGAAGCACGCGCGAAAGACGGCAAGCGTCTGCTCGGCGCGCTTGACCTGATGAAGATTGCCGTTGTCGGCTCGCCCAGAATTTCACCGGACGCATCGCACGTGGCGTACACTGTCGCCGAAGTGAAAATGGAAAAGGACAAGGAGTGGAAAACCGTCACGCAGGTTTGGGTCGTACCAGCGGGCGGCGGCAAGGCGATGCAGTTCACGCGCGGCGACAAGAGTGCGACCGCACCTGAATGGTCGCCGGATGGCAGCATGCTGGCGTTTTTGTCGGATCGCGAGAAGGACGGCGAGCGGCAAGTCTGGATGATGATGGCGGACGGTGGCGAGGCGTGGGTAGCCACGACGCACAAAGGCGGAGTCACTGGGTTTCGCTTTTCGCCGGATGGCAAACAACTGCTTCTGAGCGCTACGGACCAACCCGCCAAAGACGAAGAAGAGCGTAAGAAACTCAAAGACGACACCATCGTAATGGATCACGACATCAAGATGACTCACCTTTGGCTCTGGAACATCGAGAAGAAAGATGAGAAGCGACTCACTGAAGGCAACTTCACGGTCAGCGATCCACAATGGTCACCGGATGGCACGCGTGTCACCTACACGACGCGCCCCACACCCAGAGCCGACGATGGCGCGTTGAGCGATCTTTGGATTCTGACGATCGCTTCCGCCGAAAATAAAAAGCTGGTGGACACTGGATCTAGTGATAACGCGCGCTGGTCGCCTGACGGACAGTGGATCGCTTACACCGGAAATCCTGAAGCCACTCCCGGGCCCATAACCGCTTATCTCTATCTGATTCCCGCCGCGGGAGGGGCGCCCAAACAACTGACGGCGAAGTTTGATCTGAGCGTGGGAACGCCCGTCTGGTCGCGCGATGGCAAGAAAATTTATTTCAGTGCCAACGTGCTGGAAGCGCTCGAAGTTTACTCGGCTGATGTTGGTACCGGCGCCGTCAAGCAAGTCACGCAGCGCGGTTGGTCGACCGGCATTACTGAAATCAGTCGCGATGGACGAGTATTTGTCGGTACGACCTCCTCCGCTAAACAGCCGACGGAGTTGTACTCGTGGATTCCCGATAAAGGCTCGCTCAGGACGATCACGGATCATAACTCGTGGTTAAAGGATTATTCGCTCGCGGATGCGGAAGTCGTGAAGTGGAAGAGTAAAGACGGTACGGGAGTCGAAGGAGTGCTGACCAAACCAGTCGGCTATGAAACCGGAAAGAAAGTCCCGTTCCTGTTAAATCCGCACGGCGGTCCGACTGGAGCTTCGCTGAATAATTTCAACGGCACCATCCAGGTACTCGCAGCAAACGGTTTCGCCGTTCTGCAACCAAACTTTCGCGGATCAACCGGCAAGGGACTGGCGTTTGCTCAGGCAAACAAAAACACCTGGGGCAAAGGCGACTATGACGACTGCATGACCGGCGTGGATGCGATGATCGCGAGTGGGATTGCCGATCCGGATCGTCTGGGCGCGTTTGGCTGGTCGTATGGTGGTTACATGACGTTCTGGATCCTGACGCAAACAGATCGCTTCAAAGCCGTTTCGCCAGGCGCCGGACTAACCAACATTTACTCGATGTACTCGCAAACCGATATTCACCGCTATCTCAATTGGTTCTATAGCGACAAAGCGCCATGGGAAGCGCAGGATCTCTATTGGGATCGCTCGCCGATGAAATACGTGGGCAATGTAAAGACGCCGACGATGATCATGCACGGGCAGGTAGACACGCGCGTGCCGATCGCGCAGGCGCAGGAGTTTTACCAGGCGCTGGTCGAGCGTAAGGTGCCGGTTG
>JBDUAQ010000011.1:0-31399 GCA_040004575.1 bacterium | reverse complement strand
GCGGTGGCAGGGCGGCGTTAGAAAAAATCACCAGCCGTGTTTCCACCGGAACCGTCGAGATGACTTCGCTCGGGATGAGCGGGACCGTCGAAATTTTTGAGCAGGCGCCCAACCGGTCCAGCGTGATCATAGATGCGCCCGGCATTGGTGTAATGCAAAGAACCTTCGACGGGACTCGTGGGTGGTTGCAAGACCCGCTTCAGGGCTTTATAAGATTTACCGGGCTGGGGCTTGAGATAGCAAAAGATGGGGCTGCGTTCAATAAACCTGGAAGACTTAAGGAACTCTATCCTGCTCCGGTATTGTTGAGGAAAGAAAAACTGGGCGAGAAACAAGTTTACGTAGTGCAGATGGGTTTCGAGAAGTGGTACTTCGACGCGGAAGGTGGCCTGCTGCTGCGCAAAGGCAATACCTACTATGACGATTACCGTGAAGTCGACGGCCTAAAGCTGCCCTTCAAATTGCGTGAAGAAGTTTTTGCAGGTAGTGGCATTGTCTATCAACTTACCGAAATCAAGCATAACCTGAAGATCGCCGAAGCAAAATTCGCCGCGTATGCGAGTTGCTTTACGAAGCCATAGTGAATGTAGATCGAGGAGAATTGCTGCCAGTTGGAAATCATCGAAGACATTAAAGAATGGCGTGAGCATTACTCCGCCTGGCAGAAGGAAAGCGGCGCGGCCGGCGGCAGCGACGACGGGTTGCGGTCTTATCCTTTTGTAAAGAATAAGCGCGCGCCTTTTGCGCTCGCCCGCCGTGCTCTGCCAATGCTGAACCTGGCGCTCGTTTCTTCAGCCGGTGCTTACATCGACGGCACCGCTGCTTTCGACACCAGCGCGCTTGACGGAGATCTCAGCTTTCGCGAAATTCCGTCTCAGTTAGAAGCGGAGGATCTGCGGTTTGCGGCGCGCGGCTATGATGCGACCGCCGTCAAGAGCGACAGCAACTCGTTGCTACCTCTCGCCCGTCTGCTTGAGTTTGAAAGCAACGGAATCATCGGCCAACTGAATCCGGTGTTTTGGAGTTGCTGCGGTTTCATTCCCAACGCCGCCAGGCTGGTTGAAGAAATGATTCCGCGCCTGGTTGAACGCGTCAAGCGCTACGAAGTGCAGGCAGCGCTTTTGATTCCTGCGTCGCGGCTCTGCCATCAATCCATCGGGTTGATTGCGCGCGCCCTCGAAGAGGCAGATATTCCAACCATGACCATAGCAGTTGACAAGGAAGTCGTAGTGAGTGTGCGTCCACCTCGCGCCGCGCTCTACGCTGGAAAACTGGGGGCAGTCGCCGGACTGCCAAATTGGCCTGAACATCAACGACGAGTTCTTGATGAAGCGCTCCGTTTGATCGAGCCAATGGATCAACCGGGCATACGACAACTCGTTGTGGAACTGGAGAGCCAGGTAGAGGCGGCACGCGGCGAACGATAACGTTGGAGCGCTGGCATCCTGCCTGCGTTTTCTTTGCTGAACAACAATTCATGGCAAAACTCAAACGCAGCTTCCGTATTCTCGTGGCCCTGATCGCGCTCGTCGTTCTCTATCTTCTGTTCTGGCCGGTTCCAATCTCTCCCCAAGCCTGGACTCCGCCAGCTGCGCCGCCATTGACCGGGCAATATCAACAGAACTCGCTCCTTTCAACCACCGAGCGCCTTTCGTTAGGCTCGGGAACATCGAGCCCGGGCTCAGGCTTCGCTCCGGAAGATGTTGCCCTTGACGCCGAAGGCCGCATCTATACCGGACTCGATGACGGCCGCATCATCCGTCTGCAGGCGGATGGCAGAAAGCCTGAAGTTTTCTCGAACACACACGGCCGCCCGCTAGGATTCGCTTTCGACCCCAGCGGCAACTTAATCGTCGCTGACGCGATTAAAGGGCTGTTGTCTGTCTCTCCCGACGGTGCGGTAACTGTATTGACTACGGCTGCCGATGGCGTGTCTTTTGGTTGTACCAACGACCTCGACGTCGCAGCGGATGGGACGATTTACTTTAGCGATGCGTCAAGCAAGTTTCCCCTGAAAAATTTCACCGCGGACTTACTGGAACATCGGGGCAACGGACGCCTCTTCGCATATGACCCAAAGACGAAGACCACGCGGACGTTGTTGCGTGATCTGTCCTTTGCCAATGGTGTCGCTGTCAGTCCGGATCAGTCGTTTGTGTTAGTGGTGGAAACGGGCGCTTATCGCGTGCATCGCGTTTGGCTGAAAGGTGCGAAGCAAGGCCAGACAGAAGTCTTCATCGACAACCTGCCGGGATTCCCGGACGGCATTTCCTCAAACGGCAAAGACAAGTTTTGGCTGGCGCTGGTTACGCCGCGCGATGACCTACTCGACAAATTACTGCCGCGTCCCTTCCTGAGAAAAGTCGTCGCGCGTTTGCCAAAGTTTCTTCAGCCCGCGCCTAAGCGCTACAGCTTCGTGCTGGGCCTGGATCTCAACGGCCGTGTAGTTGATAACCTCCAGAACGGCTCACTCGATTGCTACGCCGAGATCGCTAATGCAGTCGAGCGCAATGGCGCACTATACTTCGGCAGCATCGGCGAGAGAACCGTCGGTCGTTACACCCTACCAGCAACGCCTCAACCACCACGCTGAGTGAAAGCTTCAACCACTTCCCTGGATAATCCCCTTGATCCTGATCCGTGATCCCTGTGATCTCTCGATCTCCTGATCTGTGGATCTCTGATCTCTGATCTCTGAATACCAGCTACACAGGTGGATACCTCCTAACCATCCTGGCTCTCTAGAATCTCCTAGCAAAAGAGCTTGCATTCGGCCTTCTCAGCTTTAGTGAATACTTGGTATCCAAGTCTTCGCTTAGGCGCCTCCTCGAAAGTATTGCTTTAAGTCTTATTATTTCTGCGTTTAAGTTCCAAGTTGCGCGCGGAAAGCCGGTGGCACAAGTATTGATGATTAGAACCACCGAACAGACACTTGTTATCCGGTCCATGGACCCAATGTGCGCAAAGCACAGACAGTAATTACGAACCGAACTACAAGGAAGCCAAAATCTCATGGAGAACACTCATGGTTAACTTACTCTCCGCAGCCACCTCAACACCCACGCAAGCATTTCAGACCACCGAACTCGCCAACGCGCTGATGCATAAGCTTTCTCCCGAGCTTATCAACACTCTGAACTCTCTGGGCGTCGACCAACGATACTCGGTGATGGACAACTATCCTGATTTCCTGGCCGGCAAACCGATGAATGCCAGAAGCTCTACTACTGAGCTTGGCGTCGGCGCTACCAAGCGTTGCATTGAGGAGTGGCAGGGAGACCCGTCGCGAATTGGCTTGCTGATTGCCGCCACCAACACACCTGACCAGATGCTTCCGTGTTTGGCCTCTGAAGTTATGGGACAAACTCATGGACTCTTGTCTCGTTCACTGCGCACTGTCAGCATGCAGGCGCAGGGCTGTTCGGTATTGCTCAAGTCCATTGAGGTTGCTCAGTGGTATCTCGCTGCTAACCCCGGAAAGTTGGCCATGGTTCTGATGGCCGAAGCACACACTCCCTACGTCGCGCCGCTCTTGCGCGATGAATATCACGGCTTTCGTGAAGTCATTCGTATGCGAAAGGAACAGAAAATAAATGAAGCCCAGTTTGAACAAAAAAGGTTGGATACCACCTTCGTCATTCAGTCAATGCTATTCGGCGATGGCGCGGTAGCCCTGTTGGTTGGCAACGAAGAAGGAAAGCCAAGCTTCGGACCAATCTGTCATTTAACTAATGAAGACACGGACGACGTCAATCTTCTCACCATGAACAGCAATAGCTCTCATGAGTTCCTGAAGGGACGACCGCAATACTTCATGCGATCGAGCGTTCCCAATCGCGGCGCACACTATGCGGTCAGCACCGTTAATGATGTCCTGCAACATCCTGATTCGCCGGTATCAAACATGGCCCAGGTTGACGACTGTTTCATCCATACCGGAAGCAAGAAAATCCTCGATGGCGTTTGTTCACAATTGCACCTCGAAACCGACTCCGCCAAGGTGCAGGGTTCCTATGAAGTTTTGAAACAGTATGGAAACCTTTCCAGTGCTTCAACCGGCTTCATGCTGGCCGAGAAGGACGACTGGACTGGTCCAACGATCGTGGTTGGCTTTGGCGTAGGGTTTACTGCGAGCGCGGGAATCATGAACTACAACAACTAATCGAAGCTCACAAAGCTCCGGCATTTTCCATCATTGGCTCGTTGGCGAAGATAGTTGTAATTGTCCGGCCGATTTGCGCAAAGTCGAACGGCTTGCCGATGATTCCGCTAACCATTCCGTCCTCACCGGGCGGCACCACGGTGCCGGTTCCGTAACCGGTAACGAGCACGACGTTCATCTCGGGCCAGTGCTTGCGAATCTCTCGCGAAGTTTCCCAGCCGTCCATTTCGGGCATCGCCAGGTCAGTAAACACGAGGTCACAATTGTTTGCCCCCAGCGTCTGCAAGGCGCTCTGCCCACTCTCGGCCAGCAGCACGCGATGACCCATAAGCTGCAGCATTTCCGCTAGTGTCTCTCTCACGGCCTGCTCATCATCTATTACGAGAATTGAAAGCGAAGGCACCTTAACCTCCTCAGCGATCGCCTCGGCGGACTCCAACTGTGTCGTGACCGCCGGAAGATCAATCGTAAACACGGTGCCGCCGCCCACTTCCGACGCGACGCTGATCAGGCCCTCATGTCTCTCAATGATGCTGTAGCTCACTGAAAGTCCAAGACCAGTACCTTGCACGCCCTTAGTCGTAAAGAAAGGATCGAAGATCTTTTGCCTGACGTCTTCGGGCATTCCGGTTCCCGTATCCGCAAAGCGCAACACCAGACGACTCCCTGCGCGCGTGCAGCCTATTGAGAGACGGCCGCCTTTTGGCATGGCGTCGACAGCGTTCACGATCAGATTGACAAAAACCTCTCGCAGTTCGGAGGCACTCCCGAAGGTGTGCTGTCCGCCTTCGGCAGCCAGGACCACCTGATAATCGAGGCCGCGCAACCGCGCTTCGTTTTCCCAGCGCGTGCGTGTGATCTCGATTGCATCATTCAACAAACTGGATATATCGAGCCTCTCAAATTCCTTGGCCGGCGATTTGCGCGCGAAGGTTTGGATACGACGAACTGTGGCAGCCGCATCCTCCGCAGCCGTTTGAATGATTTCAACGTGTCGCACCAGCGCTTCGTCCTGCGTCTGGCGGCGCAGGAGTTGAGCTCGGCCCAGAATCGCGGCCAGGGAATTATTAAAGTCATGAGCGACGCCGGATGCCAGTTGGCCCAGCGCGCGCAACTTATCTGCTCGGGCCGCGCGCTCTCGTTCTTCTTTCTGTTCAGTAATGTCGCGTGCAATACCCAGAACGCCGGTTGTACGACCTTCAACAACCAGCGGAGAATTATCAACTCGCGCGTGACGCAGCCTGCCATCAGCAGCGACATAACGCATCTCGTAAGTTTGCGCCTTTCCCAACAGGGCCAGTCCGAGTCTCGCGCGGATGACTTCGCGGTCGCCTTCATACACGAGGTCGACCAGGCGGCGCCCGATAAACTCATCGCGCCGCAGCCCCAGTGCAAGCAGGGTCGCGCTGTTACACCACTTGAAGCGACCGTCCATGTCTACGGCATAAATCGATTCGCGCGCACTCTCGAGAATGTTTGTCAGCAGCGATTGGTGCTCGCGCGCAACCGCCTGCACCTGACGCAATTCCGAAAGATCGCGTGCAGTACAAACCGCGCTGGTCACCGCACCACTTTTGTCGACCACCGGCTCAATCGAAACGAGGATCGGACGGTTAAGCCGGTAGGGGGTCACCTCGATCGTTACTCTTTGTCCTCCGGCGATTGCTTTTTCCACGGCACACTCTGACTCCTCGGATGTGGTGCGAAGAATATCGCAGCATCTGCGGCCCATTAGACTGCGTGGATCAGAATCTTCCATCGCCGCGCCGGCGCGGTTCGCGCGCTTCAGCCGGCCACCGCGATCAAAGATGAATATACCGTCAGACATCGAGTCAAACGTCGCTTCCCAATCCTGTTTGGCCTTCTCCACCATTTCAAAGAGTTCCGCTTGCGCCATACCAATTGCTAAACGCTCAGCGACCGATTGCACCAGCGACAATTCGTCTTCGGTCCACTCACGTAAACGATCTGTCTGGTGGATACATAGCACACCGCGAAACAACTCTTTGACGATCAATGGGTAAGCGATCTGAGACTGAACACTAACCAATTGCGCGTGTTCTCTAACAGCAGCGCTGACCTCCGGGGAGCCATCCTTGAAATTTAACGCGTCGCTTATGACCAGAGGCTTTGTCATACGCAGGAGCTGCTGGCCAACCGGATCGTCATAGTTGGCTTGAAAAGAACCGATGCTATTGCAACCTGGGGCCACGTATTCGTGCTTGACCGGTGAGATGGGGTTCTCTGGATCGTAAAGGTGCAAATGAACGCGCGAGGCCGCCAGCGCGAGGCCAAGTTCGCGGGTCGCCGTATTCAAAACTTCGGCCAGGCTAAGCGAAGCGCGTATGGCCATCGTCACGCTATTAACCAGCACCTCACGCTTCGACGTAGCTTCAGCTTTTTGATAAAGCGCAGCCTGACGAATCGCGATGCCAGTTTGATCCGCGACGGCCTTCGCCAGGGCTATATCTGAGTCGCTCCAGGTGCGCAGTTCCCGCGTGGTCGATAAAGCAAAAGCCGCGATTACTTCGTCTCCCACTCGAATCCCTACGTACATGATCGACCGCACGCCGGCCGGCGAGAGAATGCGCTCATACACCTCTGCTATTCCGGGATCGTTTGCTGCGTCATCGAAGCAGAGAACGCCTTTCTCCTCAAGCGAGTCAATCAAGACTCGCAGGTCTTCCAACTCAAACTTTGAGCCGGCAGGAAGAATCCCTTCAGCATGAAATTCCGCTGCGTTGACCGCCCGGCTTCCCGTTTGTTCCTTGATGAATAGAGAACAGCGATCGGAATTCAAATAGGACCCCAGTTCGTGAACAGCAGTATTGAAGATCTCTGAACTATCAAACGAACAACGAATGGCCTGCGAGATGCGGTGCGTCATCGCCTCGCGCTGAGATTGTCGGGCCAGCACTTCTTCAGAGTGTTTGCGGTCTGACAAATCGCGACCGACTCCCTGGATGCCAACTGCTTTTCCGTCCTGATAGAGGAGTTGCGTGCTAACCTCCAGCCGGACACGACGACCATTCTTGGTGATGATCTCCAGTTCGTACACCGTGGGCGTTTTTTCATTGGTCTTTTGGGCAATCATCTGCCGAGCTATGCCCACAAACTCCGGCGCCAGCACGTCCCCGATGTTCATCCGGAAAGCCTCTTCGCGAGAATAGCCTGTAACTTCCTCGCCAGCCCGGTTTAGTGAGGTAAAGTTTCCCGTAAGCGTGTGCGTATAAATGATGTCGTTGGCGTTTTCGAACAACTCACGATAGCGCTCCTCGCTCTCTCGCAGCGCTGCTTCAACCAGCTTCTGTTCAGTAATGTCGCGAATCACGCCGCGGATTCCAGTGGGACGATGTTGGCGATCGCGCTCGATCGTGATCACACCCTCGAGGTATTTTCTGTTCTTTTCCGCATCCTTGAGATGGTAGGTTGAACGCAAGGGCGAATCTGTCGCGGCTCTCCGAGTTTCTTCAATGTCGTGCGCCGCTGCCTCTTCTCCAATCAACCGGCTCAGATGTCCACCGACGATCTCGGTGGCAGGCTTAGCGAAAAACCTGGCGCCGGCTGCGTTGATGCTCGTGATATACCCGTCCATATCGCGGGTGTAGATGATGTCAGCGGCATCTTCGACAATCTCTCGATAATGCTTTCCTACCCGACGCCTCTCCGCCAGCCTGGAAAGCTTTACCAACAACTCCTCATTGCGAAACGGAATCTGGAGGTAATCGTCGGCGCCGGCAGTCAAACCCTCGACACTATCTTCCACATCAATGCGCCGCCCACTAATCAGGATAACGGGAATGTCGGCCGTGCGGACATCCTGCTTGATCAGGCGGCAGAGTTCTATTCCGTCGAGGACCGGCATTACCACATCACTGATCACCAGGTCGGGTTCGAATGACTGCATGATCTCCCAACCGGCACCACCGTCAGGAGCAGACATGACTTCGTACCCATCGTTCTCAATGAGTTCGGTGAGTAGCGCACGGATCTTCTGATCGTCATCAACGATCAGCACACGACATTTTTCTGAGGAAGCCTTGATCATTTGTAGTCGGGAACCGGTACCGGTCAAGTGTGGCAAGCAAGTTGAGGTGCAACCCCGGCACTAAGCGAGGAAAACTGCTTGAAGCTTTTGCACTGTTGGTTTCGGAGGACGAACTTCAGCCGAGTTGGTTTCGGCAAACCGCCGAAGCAGTATAACAAAGTTGGCCGTAGTTTGTCATTGCCTAAGATTGGCGCAAAGAGGCCAGATTAGGCCGGAAAAGTGAGGCTGTTTGCTTTGCGGCTAGGGGTTCGACCGGTGTCGGTTGGGCAATTCCTGCTCGACGGTCTTAGCGAAATAACCCGGGCGGTAATTGAGTTTCAGCTTCTGTTTGCGCAATTCGGGATCAACTATCTCAATTTGAATCCGACGATAGGAGCCATCCCGGGCCTTATTTGAAGGCGAATAAGCTACCAGATATTGCTCGCGCAGGTCGCGCTGGATCTGAGCAAAGGCACTTCTCAACTCACTCTCATTGCGCGGGAAGTAAGCTCGACCGCCTGTTTGTTCGGCAATTCTTTTGAGTGATCCCTCATCGACACCTCCCTGATAACTATCGCCGACGCCGACTGCATAAATCAGAGCGTCTGCTTTTTGAGCGCGCTCAATCGCCTCATGGACCTTCATTTGACCGCTTGTGTTCACACCATCGGTGAGCAGGATGATCGTGCGGCGAGTGTTGTCAGCCGAGATTGCCAGAAGGTCATTCGAAGTTACCCATACCGCATCCCAGATCGCGGTGGAGGTAGTCAAATTCTGATTAGTCCCCGATATTGGCGGAGTGCCGACAACCACCCCTCCGCCGACGTAACCAGACGGCGGGACAAACTCCACTCGATCGATAGCCCGGCGCAGGCGTTCCAGGTTTCCGGTGAACCCCTGTTCGAGCGTAACCTCGCCGGTAAACGAAACAATCGCCGCCTCATCCTTCTCGGGCCGCATGACGTCTTCAAGAAAGGAGCGCGCCGCAGCCTTCTCATCCGGCAAGGTCCGCTCTTCGGAGAGGCTGGTATCGATCAGGATCGCAACCGAGAGAGGCAGATCGAGATTCTTTTGAAAGGTGAAGATCTCCTGGGCCTGACCATCTTCGAGTATGCGAACATCTTCTTTCTTCAGGGTGCTAATGAAGCGCTTGTTGTTGTCAGCGGCAGTGAAGAAAATACTGGTGAGGTTAGTCTCGACACGAACGACGTCATCCGATTCCAGCGTCGTTTCTTCCTTCGGCACGACAGTAGGTGTCGGAGAAGGAGACGGCAGTTCAGAGTCAGTTACTCGTCTGGTCCGGGATTTCTCCGGCTCGCTTTGCGCTGACATCCTGCTGGGGATGGCAGCCCCAGACATCAACAAGACTGCCAGACTAAACGCCAACACCAGATTTCTTATTGCTTGATTTGACATCTTACGGCCTTACACTGTCTGCAATCGCGGTGTACCCGTGCTTCGTTCTTACTTTCAAATCTTTGCGGCCCTCGGCAAGTTTGACGGCAATCTTGCGGAAGCTGCCGTCGTAGTGATCGTTGACGGGCTTGTAAGTAACCAGGTATTGAGCGCGCAACTCTTTCGAAATCTTGTTGAATGCCCGTTCGAGGGAAAGCATGTCACCGGTAAAAAACGCTACTCCCCCCGTTTCTTCAGCCAGCGTTGACAAGGCGTTGTCCTTCTTACTCTTTACCTCACCAGCTTCAACTCCTGGAACAGTAGAAATGAATCCGGCTTTGGTGGAGATCGCGAAAATGGTGGTTTCGGTGCGCTGGGCAATACTAATCGCGTCGCGAATGTCAGCACGACTATAGGTGTCGTCTCCATCGGTGATCACAACCATTACGCGTCGGCCGGCGGCCGTTCTCAACTTCTCGTCACAGAATTGCCAGACTGCATCGTAGAGAGCCGTCTGCGTTCCTGTTTGCTTTACGTTGGATACGGCGCGATTCAGAAGCTCGAGTTGATTAGTAAAGTCCTGGCGCAAATTTATCTCGTGGTCAAACGTGGCAAAGAGAACTTGATCTTTCCGCGCGCGAGTTACGGTGTAAATAAAATTCAGAGCGGACTCTTGTTCAAACTTCAGCTTGCCTGCCGTCGAAGGAGACGTATCCATCAGCACCGCGACATATACGGGTAAGGATTGCCCAAGGTCGTCGGAGAAGGTTTCGATCTGCTGGGGAACTTTGTCTTCCAAAACAACGAAATCATTCTTGGTGAGTCCTGGAACAAACTGTCCCTTCTTGTCGACAACAGTGATAGGCAAACGCACGCGGCGGATGAAGATTGTCTCCGACTGTTCGGTCTGATCAGCGCCAGCGGGCGGCGTTGGGCTAACCTTCGGACTGGGCTTTGGCTGTTGCGCCTGAACACTAACCGCTAAGATGGAGCCAAGCAGTAATAGCCGCGTTATAAGAGTGGGGAAATTAAGCTTCATGTAATTTTTAAGGGTGATTTTACCGTGTTCTTTTCTGCCGGAGACTGCGCTTTGATGCCCTGTGGACTCGGCTCCGTTGCCCTCTTGCCGTTTCGACAAGACGCAGGTTGCTAAGCATCGATTATAAGACCATACATCTCGCAACAAACCAACCTGTCGTTCAGCCAGAACAACGCGACATTTGTCAGCACTCAGCGCGTCTCAAGCGCCTCCAGGAACTCAGTTAACTCTACCGGTAATGGCGCCACAAACTTCATTGGTTCTCCCGTCTGAGGGTGCTTGAAGCCTAACTGTTCGGCGTGAAGAAACTGTCGCTTCAGTTTACGAATCCGGGCGCGCAGTTGAACATCCCTGACGCTGTTATCGCGCCCGCCCCCATAAAGCTCGTCGGCAACTACCGGATGCTTTAACCAGGCCAGATGAACCCGAATCTGATGGGTTCTTCCAGTTTTCAGTTCCACATCAAGCAGCGTAAAGGCAGCGTAACTCCGCCGAATCTTATAAAGCGACAGAGCGCCACGCCCGCCTGGCACAATCGCCATTCGCGTGCGATTGCGAGGGTCCCGCGCAATCGGCTGTTCGATGGGCCCGCTTGCCTGCTTGACCACGCCATATACGAGTGCAACGTAACTCTTGAAAACTTCGCGCGCGCGAAATTGATCACCAAGGTTCTCGTGAGCGGATTCAGTCTTCGCCGCAACCAGAAGTCCGGAAGTGTCTTTGTCCAGTCGATGCACAATCCCGGGACGAATTGAGCCGGCGTTTGCGAGTTGTTGAAAATGATAGGCCAACGCATTCGCGAGTGTGCCCGAATTAACTCCAGCCGCAGGATGAACTACCATCCCGGCCGGTTTATTGATCACGATGACGTGATCGTCTTCAAAGACTATTTCGAGCGGAATGTTTTCGGGAGTGAAATTACTTTCCGGTGACGGCGTTAGTTCAACTTCTATTTCGTCGTTGGCAGATACTTTGTGAGATGCTTTGGCAAGTTTGCTGTTGACGAGGACGTCGCCCGCATCAATCAGGCGCTGCAAACGTGCGCGACTCCAACCGTTGATGTGGGTTGCAAGATAAGCGTCGAGCCGCGCGCCGGCGTCGGCTTCATTCACCTCAAGCGAGACGGTCTCATTGTCTGAAGAGGCTTGGAGAGATTGCTGGTCAGCTGAAGACATGGGCTACATTGTAAAGGTAAAGCACACGAGAACGCCTAAGGGCCACGGGTTTGCGGCTTTGCCGCTTGATGTGCGGAAGGTTTGACCTTCCGGAACCCGGCCTCTCGATCTGGGGCTGAGCCCGATTGGAGGCGCAGCCCGCGATATGTTTAAGGTTAGCTCACGGTGGGGCACAGCCACCACCGCACATCAGGCGGCAGAGCCGGAGAAATCCTTTCGCGTGAGTGGATAAGGCAAGGATAGTGCAACAAAGAGTCTTGTCAGAAGGCTAGCCGTTCTTGCTCTCGAATTCCTTCATAAACGCGACCAGCGCTTCCACGCCCGCCAGCGGAAACGCGTTGTAGATCGAAGCGCGAATGCCGCCGACCGAGCGGTGCCCCTTCAATCCATCCAAACCTTGCGCCGTGGCTTCCGCCGTAAACTTCTTTTCGAGTTCTTCTGAAGGAAGGCGGAAGGTTACATTCATGATCGAGCGGGAATCGTGATCAGCGTGGCCACGATAAAAGTCTGTAGAGTCGATCGCGTCGTAAATGAGTCGGGCCTTCTTTTCGTTCTCGCGGTGCATCGCTTCGAGGCCGCCCTTTTCCTTCAACCACTTGCAAACCAGGCTGATGATGTAAATACCCCAGGTGTTCGGTGTGTTGTAAAGAGACTTGTTCTCGACGTGAATGCGATAGTCGAGCATCGTGTGCAGCCCGTCCGGTATTCGCTTCAACAGGTCATCGCGCATGATAACGAGCGTGACCCCGCTCGGACCCATGTTCTTCTGAGCACCGGCATAAATGAGCGCAAACTTATCAACGGAAATTGGATGCGACAGAATGTCAGACGACGCGTCGGCAAAAAGCGGAACGTCGCCGACTACCGGTTCCTGTTTCCATTCAACTCCCTCGATTGTTTCATTGGTCGTTATATGAACGTAGGAGGCTTTGGGATCCAGCTTGAGTTCATCGTTGCCGGGAACTCGCGTGAAGCCGCCATCAGCCATATTAGCCGCGACGTTGGTAGCACCGGCGCGCTTCGCTTCTTTCAGGGCTTTCTTGCCCCAACTGCCGGTGATGACGTAATCAGCGCTGCCTTCCGCCGGCAGGAAATTCATCGAAACCATGGAGAACTGGAGACTCGCCCCTCCCTGCAGAAAAAGCACGTGATAGTTAGTCGGAATGCCGAGCAACTCCCTCAAGCCCGTCTCCGCGCGGTTGAAAATCTCAGCAAATGTTTTTGAGCGATGGCTGATTTCCATCACCGACATGCCAACGCCCGGCAGGCTTAGCATGTCGCGTTGGGCTTCCTCCAACACTGGAACCGGAAGAACTGCGGGGCCGGCGCTGAAGTTGTGTATTCGTTCCGTCATTCGTTTCTCCGGTGAATAGTAAATCGTAAATAGTGTTTGTCTTAGGAGAGTCGCTCAAACTTTGGTGCGACGCCCTGGAAGTAGGTCTTCACTATTTACGATTTACTATTCACGATTTACCGTCCTCCTGCTGCGAACGCATCATGCGCCCAGCGAGTCGGGTCACGAGAGATCGCGGCACCAGACGCTCACCCTGCGTCATTAGAAAGTTTGCCCAGCCTGAGATGACGTGACCTTTCCCCTGCGCGAGGCCACGCAGGGCTGTCTCCACCACTTCTTCCGGAGTCTGCGAGGTGCGCGCTGGAGGTTTGTGACCACGAGCTGCTTCAAAGAAATTTGTATCGGTAACCCCGGGACAAAGTGCTAAGACCTTAATCCCGTACCCGCGATTCTCTTCCCAGAGCGCTTCTGAAAACGAAAGCACGAATGCTTTCGTCGCCGCGTAGGTGGCAAAGAAAGGCACCGACTGAAACGCCGCAGTAGAGGCAACGTTGATGATTGCTCCTTGTTTGCGCTCGATCATAGGTTGCAGAAAGCGGTGCGTCAGTTCTACCAGCGACTTGACGTTGAGGTCGATCATGTTCAACTCCCGCGCGAGATCCAACTTGGCAAACTCACCCAGCGAGCCAAATCCGGCGTTATTGATCAGCATGTCGACGGTCAAGCCGCGTTTCTCTGCTTCTTCAAACAAACGAGCCGGCGATTCGGGTTTGCTGAGATCGAGCGCGACGTATTGCGCGCGAATGCTGTTGGAGCGGCCGAGTTCATTGCAGAGCGTTGTGAGCCTGTCTTCGGAGCGAGCCACCAGCAAAACATTGCGGCCGCGCGCAGCGAGCTTACGCGCAAAGACTTCGCCAATACCGCTGGATGCGCCGGTGATGAGTGTTGTGTTCATTTGTTGCTCAACTCAAGTAGATTCAATTCGATGATGTCCGCACTTCCTGTGCGCAATCGATCCAGTATTTCGCGCGACGGGGCGTTATCAAGATTGATGCGCGCCACAGCCGCTTCCGCGCCTTCGAAAACTATGTTCTCCATCTCCTGAACGTTGATGTGTTCGCTCTTGATCGCATCGAGTACGGCTGCCAGCACGCCGGGACGATCGAGATGGCGAACTACCAGGCGGTGCGTGGCCGGAGTTTGTCTGGCCAGGTTTACAACATTGGGGACGTTGCCGGTTTCCTTAAACTCGCGGACGATCCTGACCGTTTCCGCGGCAATCGCTTCCTGCGCTTGATCGGTTGAGGCGCCAATGTGATGCGTGCCGTAGAGATTCTGTTCTTTCGCGATCTCGTCCGTGAACTCCGCGGTGGCTAAGGTTGGCTCAGCGGCAAACACGTCGAGCCCGGCACGAATGCCGCGCGACTTCATTGCCGCAATCAACGCCGCTTGATCCACCACCTCGCCGCGCGCGGTGTTGATGAAGTAAGCACCCTCGCGCATTGCAGCGAAGAATTCGGTTCCGAGGAAGCCCCGGGTATCTGCATTCAGGGCGACGTGCACGCTAACGACTTCTGCATCGCTCGCTACGTCTGCCGGCGATGCTTTGTATTCAACTCCAAGCTCGGTGGCACGTTCAGGAGTCAGACTGCGACTCCAGGCGACTACCCGCATGCCAAACGCCTGGGCCCGCGGAATCATTTCTGCGCCAATCTTGCCCACGCCGACGAGGCCAAGCGTTCGGCCAAACAGTCCGCGTGCTTTGGAAAAATCTTTCTTGTTCCACTCGCCGCGACGCAGGGCGACCACGTTGTCGGCAATTCGCCGATCAAGCGCGAGTATCAACGCAAAGGCGAGCTCGGCGACGGCGATTGAATTCTTGCCCGGACAGTTGGAAACGTAAATGCCACGCCGCGAGGCTGCCGCAACATCGATCGTGTTGAAACCGGCGCCGGCGCGGACTACGAGTTTGATCTGCCCCGCGGCCAGCATCGGTTCAGTGACTCTCGTACCGCGCACGACGAGCACGTCCGGCGTTTGCTGGCGGATTGCTTCCGTTAGAGCATCGTCTTTAAGATCAGGTTGAAATGAAACGTCGCAGCCGATCGCTTGCAAACCATCGCGGCCCGATTGTTCAAATTTGTCAGCGATTAATACGCGCATCACCTAGTCCAATGTCCAATGTCCAATGTCCAATGTTCGCTTAGCCATTCTTGCCTTTGGACATTGGACTTGGGACCTTGGACTGTAGTCAGATTTTATGAATCAGCAGTCCATCGCGCAACTTCGGCTCAAACCAGGTTGACTTCGGCGGCATGATCTCGCCGGCATCGGAAACGCGCAAGAGGTCTTCCATCGTGGTGGGATACAATGAGAAAGCCACTGCTGCTTTTCCTTCGTCGACCAGACGCTTCAATTCTTCGCCGCCACGCACGCCGCCAATGAAATCGATCCGCTTGTCGGTGCGGACGTCCTTGACACCCAAAATGGGATCAAGCAAACGATCCTGAAGAATGCTGACGTCGAGCGAGGCAACAATCCCTTGAGACAGCGTGACCTGGGAACGCAAACTGAGCGCATACCACTGGCCATCAAGGTACATCCCGAATTGTCCGCGACGTTCCGGCGTTTCGGCACCACCTTCCGTCACCTCAAAATTCTTTTTGATTGCCTCAAGGAACTCACTCTTCGAGAGGCCGTTCAAATCGCGCACCGCACGGTTGTAAGCCAGTATTTGCACTTGATCGTCGGGGAAGATAACTGCCAGAAAGAAGTTGTATTCCTCGTCGCCGGTATGCGAAAAGCTTTGCTCCTGAAGTTCGGCGCGCGCGCGTGCAGCGCTGGCGGCGCGGTGATGACCATCGGCAATATAAAGAAACGGAATTTCGCGAAACGCGTGGACAAAGCGCACGGCATCGGGCACGTGCCAAACCGTATGCTGAACTCCATCGACGGCGGTGAAGTCGAACAAAGCCTTCGTCATGGTCACTTCCATCACCATCGTATCGATCTCGCGGCTGGCTCTATAAGTAAGAAACACCGGGCCGGTTTGGGCGCGCAGCACCAGCATGTGCTGCGTGCGGTCATCCTCCTTGTCGCGGCGCGTGCGCTCGTGTTTGCGAATCAAATCCTGGTCATACTCATCCACTGAGCAACAGGCAACCACGCCGATCTGTCCGTGGTCCCCCATAATCAAGCGATATAGATAGAGGCTGGGAGTTTGTTCAGTGATCAGCGGACACTCTTTGATCAGTTTCTCAAAGTTCTCGCGCCCCCGGCGATACACCGGATCGCTGTGGGTGTCGATGCCCTCCGGCATACCAATCTCCGGCCGAGACACGTGGAGGAAACTCAAGGGATTATTCGCCGCGAGCGCGCGCGCTTCGTCAGTATTGACAACGTCATAAGGGACGCTAGCTACGTCGCTGGCACGATCAGCCTCGGGACGCAGAGCACTAAAAGGACGTATGACGGCCACTATTTTCTCCCGGCGCAGACGCCGACAACAATTGTCTATCGACGGAATTCCGGCTGCGCATTATTTGCCGAGCGTTTTAGTTTGTGGAGCTTGTTCCTAGAGACTATCCGTTCACGCGTGGTCTTAGCAAGCCGGGAAATCACAACCGGAGAGCACAATCAAGGCGCACAACTGTCGGCGGCACGAAGGCCCTCCGGCTGACGCGCCCGGAAGCAAACTTGAGTGTAGAATGTTCCAGCATGTCAGATTCGCAAGGCGCGTCGTTGGAGCCGGCGCTGACACAACTTGAAGAGAAACTGCGCGAAGTGGACGAGCGGCTGCGCAGTGAGATGCGCGCGCGCGGCTTCGATCCGGCCCAGGATGAGAATCTCGCGCTGACGGGTCCGCTGGCTAAGCTATATATGGAACGAGAGCAGCTTCGGGAAGAACTGGAATTACGAGTTGAGCGGGAAATTTCATCCGGCGAATAAAATCATGAGAGAGACCGAGAGAATAGTTGGCCAACTAAATCGCGCGTTCGTAGGCGAAGCCTGGCACGGACCGGCAGTGTTGGAGCTTCTTAAAGGAGTTACGGCAGAACAGGCGACAGCGCGTCCAATCGCTGGCGGGCATAGCATTTGGGAACTTGCGCTGCATATCGAGGCGTGGGTGCGGGCAGGTGGTAGAAGGTTGCAAGCGGATCCCGCTCAACTGACCGAGGTCGAGGATTGGCCGGCAGTAACCGCGTCAGATGAGCAAGCGTGGCAACAAGTTCGGGAATCAATCAAGCAAGCGCACAACGAGCTGGCGTCAGCGACCTTGCTGCTTGACGAAGCACGACTTGACCAACCGATCATCAAGGACATGAGTTCAGTTTACGTCACGCTTCATGGTGTGATTCAGCACAGTCTCTACCACGCCGGGCAAATTGCGATATTGAAGAGAGCACCTTCTGAGAGGAAAACCGCATGAGCGAATTAGCCGGACGAGATTGTGTTCCCTGTCGCGGTGGCGTACCACCGTTACCAGCGGAAGAGATCAGAAAGTTGCAGGCCCAACTTGATGGTTGGGAAGTGGTCGGTGAGCATCATCTGCGTAAGGAATACAAGTTTGGAGATTTCAAAGCGACGCAAGAATTCGTGAATCGAGTAGCCGAGCTCGCCGAGGAGCAGTGGCACCATCCCGACATTTGCTTTGGTTGGGGTCGCGCGGAAATCACGATTTGGACACACAAGATTGACGGCCTAACTGAAAGCGATTTTATTCTCGCGGCGAAGATTGATCTGCTTTAGTAACGGTTCGGACGGAACGCCGTGGGTGCCAGAGTTCTTGCAATGAGGGCAAGTGAGGTGTTCCGCAACCGATGGGAGATTAAAAATGAAGTCGTGCTACGATGCGTCCATGTCGAGCGAAAACGATAAACTCATCAACTTTATCGCGACCACGGTTGAGAGCTTGCGCCAACGTGTAGACACGATCAGTGAGCAAATGGCGACCAAGGTTGACCTGGCTAACCTCAGAGACGAGATGGCTACGAAAGATGATCTCGCCACGGTAAGGGGTCAAATGGCGACCAAAGAAGATCTCGCTGGCCTTGAATCCCGCCTGCGCGCTGAGATGGCGACGAAAGAAGATCTCGCTGGCCTTGAATCCCGTCTGCGCGCTGAGATGGCGACGAAGAACGACTTGAGGCGATTAGAGACCACCATGCATGGCGAATTCGAGCAAGTACACATTCGCTTTGATTCGATGGATAGGAGAGTGGACACGCGCATGGGTCAGATCGAAACTGATGTTAGTCGTCTGCGCAGCGTGATCTACCTGCTGGTCAAGGACAAACCTGACATGCTGCGTCTTCTCGGCCAACCAACTCCTGGTGAGAGTCGGCCGCAAGGCTGAAACAGTTCTTCTCTAGCAAGTTGATCCAAATCCTACTCAACTTCAGCTCGGTATATCTCTTCCGTTTCAGCAATCATCCGCTCAAGACTAAAGTTTGCTGTAGCAGCTTGCCGAGCAGCATTGCCCAGCCGAACTCTCTCATCCTTCTCTCTCAGCAACAGCAAGATCGCCTCAGTCAACTTATCAACGTCTCCAACGGGAATCAGTAGGCCCGTCTCTCCTGCCTCGATTAACTCGCACGCCCCTCCGGTTGCAGTTGACACGACCGCCGTGCTGCTGGCCATCGCTTCCGCCAGCGCGAGTCCAAAGGATTCTGTGTGCGATGCGGAAACGAACACATCTAAAGCGCAATAGAGCTGCGCCAGATCTGCCAACCAGCCTACGAGGCTGACGTGCGAGGTGAGGTCCAGTTCCTTTATTAACTCTTCGACCCGCGTCTGATTCTGTTTTCCTCGTGAATGATCGATGCCGGCGATGATGAAGTGCGTCTGCGGGAACTGCTGCAAAATCCTTCGCGCCGAGCGCAGGAACTCCTCTTGTCCCTTGAGCGGTGTCAACTCTCCTACCGTTCCCACCAACAAGCTGTCTGCCGGGAGTTTCCAATTATCGAGGAATTGCCGTCGATTAAACTCCGCTCTGGCTCCAGCAAATTTGGCGGTATCAATTCCATTTCGCACGACGCTGATTTTTTTTGCCGGAGCGCCAACATCAGCCTGAAGCTGAGACGCGACTGCTTGTGAGACCGCAATTATTCGCGCGGCATTCGCAAACGTGATCCGATGCAACTGGTTCAGCGCGAACAAGACATGGCGAGTAAGAATTAGCTTTGAGCCCGGGTTCCTGCGCGCGGCATAGGCGGCGAGCGGATAGTCGCGGGCCATGTGGGCATGTACGATCTGAATGTTGTTTTTGCGCACGAGCCGTGAGAGATCTCGCGCGCTCTTTGCGTCAAGCGAGTTTCGTAATGGAAGCGTAAAGATATTTTCGTTCTTGAGTCCATCCAGTTCTTGTATCAATGGCGAGTTTGGTCGCAGCGCAACGTAAACGTCGTGCCCGCGACCGGCAAGGCCAATGGCGAGATCTGCAAGATGGCGCTCGCCGCCGCCCAGAGACTGAGCCGAACTGATCTGAAGAATTCTCAATGCGGAAATGGGGCAACAATCAAGCTTGAACTTCTTTGACTGTCCGAATGTACACAAGAATTCGTTCGGTATCCAGATCAAGCCTACACTAACTCGGCAAGAACACTCCCTGCCGGCGACACGCCGGCCGCGCTAGAGTTGCCCTGCCTAATTGACTGCGTACCGAACCGAAACAGAATTGGAGGACCGTGTTTGCTTACAGACTAGACAACAACGCGGGGCTGGTACAAACCACCACCAAATCCCACTGCCTGTGCCCGGCACGCCTGTTGCCCACTGCCTAATCTCTCCGGCGAAACGTTTGAGCGGGAAACTTGAAGGAGGATGAATCGTATGGCGAAAGCAAAATTGGTCACAGGTCTTCTTAGGAACCGGTTGGCGGCCGAAGCGGCTGTCGATGCAATCATGAAGCGGGGCTATACGCGTGACGACATCAGCGTCCTGATGTCTGACGCCACGAGGAGCAAGGAGTTTGCGTTGCAAGCTCGCACTCATGCGGCCGACGGCGCTGGTGTTGGTGGCGCCTTGGGAGGTGTAGTGGGAGCAGTGTTGGCAACGATCGTAGCGGTAGGGAGCACCATCGTTTTGCCGGGATTGAACCTGGTGATCGCTGGTCCTATCGTGGCCGCTCTTGCCGGAGCCGGCGCGGGCGCAGCGACGGGCGGCGTCATCGGAGCTCTTATTGGTGCCGGCATACCCGAGTATCGAGCGAAAGTTTACGAAGCAGGGCTACTCGCCGGAAGCATCCTCCTGGGAGTCGAAGCTAAGTCAGAAGAGGACGTGGATAAGCTTGAGGAGTTGCTCGAAGCATTAGGTGGCGAACACGTTCGAACAGAGTAAGGTCATGGCCGCTGAAAAAGGAAAGGGCTTACGACGTCGAAAGTCGTAAGCCCTCTTTGCTGTAAGTTGATAAGCGTCAAGCGAACTGTCCGCCTTAAGACGCCAGGCGAATTATTTGCGAATTGATTCGCCAACGTCTTCGATGGCCTCGCCGACTTTGCGCTTTGCTGTGCCAAAGCCTTCCCGCACTTTGCCACCCGAGCGATCGGCGCTTCCCTCCGCCTCCAGGTCGCGGTCATTTATTGCGCGGCCCACAGTTTCCTTAGCCGCTCCTTTCGCCTGGTCCAGTTTTCCTTTCACTTCATCTTTGTTTGGTAAACCCATTTGAATCCCTCCTTTGCTAAATCGCGGACGAATGATTTCGTCTTTGTCATGAACGTGAAGGGATAGAGCAACGCGTGTTCCTCAGAATCGTGATGGGGCCAACAGCCTGTCCGGCAGTTGCTAACAACAAAACGTTGAGGAGAAACTTAGGTTTGGCGGATGGGTGTGTACGCTTAGGAGACTCGGCCTGCTTGATCTTGAGACGGCTGTGGGTAACCGCCTCGTCAGCCTTTAGACAGCTACAAAAATCGGGCGTGCTCCCTAGTCAGGAACACGCCCGAATTACGTGGTTTAGTTACCCTTTTTTTAGAACTGGAACCGAACAGCCAACTGAACCTGGCGCTCACGGAAAAGCGTCGCGCCAGCCTCGGCAGTGCTTCCGAAGGCTGGGTCAAAGGTCAGAAGACCGCTTTGATTCGGGGCTGTCCCCACGATCGAAGCGCTGTAAATCCTGCTATTCACATCACTAACCTGCGTTCGGTTGAAGAGGTTGAACGATTCCGCCAATAGCTCAAGATTCATGCTTTCATTTAGGCGAAAGCGACGCGAGAGGCGTAAATCGGTGTTGATAATTCGCGGTTGTTTGAAGAAGTTGCGCGGTACCAGCGCAAAGCGGGTGGAACCACCCGATCCATTAAGCCCTGCTGCCTGATTAGTAGGGCCAAACGCACTATTAGCATTGCCCGACACGGTTCCCGTATACCGCGGGCCCGAAAGCGCGTTGAAGACAGGAGCAATGGTCCATCCATCCAGGATTGCATGCCCCGCGCCGTTAGTACCCTTCGCATAGAAATGCGTGTTGTAAACAATACTCGCCACAAACTTGTGGCGTCGATCGAAACTGGAGAGAGCGTTCTCAAAAGGCTGATCGAAGGCATTGAAAGGAAGATTATTGGTAGTAAAGGTCTGCGAACTCTGTCCGTTATCGTAAGACCTCGAGAGCGTGTAGTTAACTTGGAATTGCAAACCATTTGTCAAACGACGATTTGCCTGCAAAACCAGTGCATGGTACTTCGATTCGACGCTACTGCGGATCTCAGTGATGGCGCCGAACGCCGTATTCGGTCTCGTCCCGCCAAAGAAAGGGAATTGCCAGGTCTGGCCGTTAAATGGTCCACCCACGATATTAAACCGCCCGATGCCGGTGGGAGGATTCAGGTTTGTATCTACGAAGTTAGGCAGAGCCTTCCCAAAGCTGGCCAGGTAAGAGGCGGAGACGACAGTATTGCGCGCGACCTCCCGCTCGAAGACAACGTCCAACTGATGAATCATCGGATTGCCAAAGTTACTCGCGAAGTACTGTACGGCTGAAGCACCCGCTGGCGCGGTTGTTAACACGTTCGGAAATATGGGCGCCGCTGTGTTGCCCGCAGGCGTGGCCGGACTGCTTGCCGGATTTAGTGACGACGAAAGCTGGCCCGCTGGATTACCAGTGTTGGTAAGTGCGTTTAGTATCGTCGAGTTGATGATACGACCGTAATAAATACCGTAGCCGCCCCTTATGCTCGTTTTGCCATCGCCGTTAACGTCATACGCGAACCCGAGGCGCGGTCCAAAGTTGTTTCTATCGTCGGGCCTATTTGCTGTTTGAATTAGACTTGAAACAAGAAAAGGCGTCGGTAACTTCTCGTATTCCCAGCGGAGACCAAGGTTAAGTGTTAGGCGCGGAGTCGCGCGCCAGTCATCCTGAAAGAAGTATGAGAGGTCGTTAGTGTTGAATTGGAATGCTGTCGGGCCAAAGGCCTGCTGGTAATTACTGGTGTAGCACTTGCCCGCCAGACGCGTAGAAGTTGCGCACAGTTTCCCGGCTGTTCGCAGCGCACCACCTGACGTGAAGTTAGTATAGTCAACGATGAAATCATTGATATTTCCATAACTATAGGCGCCCGCCTCGAAGCGTAGATTATCCTGAAGGTCCTTAACGTGGTTGAAGTCGCCGCCCCACTTCAAAGTATGGTTTCCAGCGGAAAGCGTGACTGTGTCAGCAAACTGGATTCGCTTCTCATCCGGGAATGCGCGGCGCTCCAGGAAAGTCGGCTTTCCAAACTCGAGGCCGTTGGTCAGAAAAACGTCTGGCGATCTGCCGCCGGGCGCGGTCGTAGGCTCGCCAGCCACTGGCGGCTGACTGAATTCAAATTCATTGTCGCGGGCCCATTGGAAGCGCGCTTCATTGACAAGAGTCGATGAGAATGTGGAAGCTAACCGCAAGTTAAGAGCGTCGATATTAACAAAGTCGTCCCCAAAACTAGCTCGGCCGCGCGTGTTGGTAGCTTGTGTCTGAATACCAGCCGGAGAGGCCCAGCGCACGTGATTATATGTAGCCGTAAAAGTGTTATTCTTGTTTAAATTCCAGTCTATCTTCGGGAAGAAAATCTTCTGGTCGCCGCGACGGGGAACCGGTCCCGTCAGGCTGTTAATGAAATTCAGGTTTGCATCAACCTGCGCATCCGTCAGACCGCGAGACGGGTTCAGGAGGGAGCTGGTGAAGAGCGCGGCTGTGCAGCCAGTTGCCACCGCTGAGGGACAGCGGTTCACCGTCGAAAGATAGTTTGCAGCACTGAAGATACCCAAGCCGGGGAAGTCTCGCTTCTGCTGATCATAGTTGAAGAAAAAGAATGCCTTGTCCTTCACTATTGGTCCGCCGATGTTGCCGCCAAACTGGTGGCGAACATCCTTTGGCTTAATTCCGGTCAGAGTTGGCACTCCACCAACAATCTGTGAAAGGAAAGCGCGCGGGTTTCGGGCGCCCCATTTGTTATTGCGTTGGTAATAAAACCCTTGGCCGTGAAAATCGTTAGTTCCACTCTTAGTGACGGTATTTACTACGCCCCCTGCCGCTCGTCCATATTCGGCTGAATAGTTGGACGTATTGACTTGAAATTCGCGAACGGCAGCCTGACTAGTTGAATAGCTGAGTCGCGTACGTCCTCTCTCTTCCGAGAAAAAGGCCTGGTTGTTATCGCCGCCGTCAACCGTGCTGTTATTCAGTAATCCGGAAACGCCACGAAAACTGATAAGACCGAAATTGCCGTCTGGTACGGTGCCTGGCGTCAAGAGTGCAAAATTAGACCAGCGACGACCATTGATCGGCAGCTCGTTAATTGAAGTCTGATTGATGTTGCTCGAAAAGTCCTGCTGTGAAGTGTTGATAACCGGAGCGTCAGCGGTGACTTCCACCGTGTTACCAGAGATAGGGCCAATCGAGAGAACGGCATTGATATTAGTCTCGCGGCCAACCTCAACCGTTGTATCCTGCGTGTAAGGACTGAATCCCTGCCCATTGATAGTGACGGCATAGATGCCGGGTTGAAGTCCCGGGATCTTAAACCGACCCTGGTCATCTGTAGTTCCGGTGTCTTCCTTATTCGTTCCGGTGTTTCGCACCGTCACCGAAGCATTGGGAATAACTTCCTTGTTCGGGTTAGTAACGACGCCGCCGATGGCCCCAGTCACGGTTGACTGCCCAAAGGCGATCGCGCTCAACCCGAGAATTAACGAGAGTACGAAAGAGAGCTTCACAAATTTCGACATAGCAGAGGAACTCCTTAGAAATGAGATAACGTTGAAAGATTCTGCGCGACCGGTGTGGGCGCAGGTTGTGGCCTTTGCAATTGAAATCGAGAGCAAAATGAATTTATGTCCAGCAGGAAAGTTTACTATCAACCGAATTATGGACGCGAACTTCTATCACGCCCGCCACTCTTAGCGCAAGCCTAAGACAAGTTAAGTTTGTGTAAATGCACTGTTGCTGTTTTGTTACTGGAAAGATGATACAGATCGACGACATCGTAATTTCATTTCGCAAGCAGCATGCCGGATGAGAGCCAATGCTATGTCAAGAGTTTAATGCCCGCTTATCAACACTTAACCCCATGGTTGAGCTTCGACCCTCACGGGATTTCGCCAATAATTTGGATAAAATCGGAAAATCAGGAAATTGTGGGAACCCAGGCTTAAAAAGCAGACCAATGCGACCTAAACTCGTTCCACGATCATTGCTATTCCCTGCCCGCCGCCAATGCAGGCGGTCGCGAGTCCATACCTGCCGCCTCTGCGACGTAACTCATGCAGAACGGTGAGCACCAATCGCGTTCCAGTTGCACCAAGGGGATGCCCCAGCGCAATCGCGCCCCCGTTTACGTTCGTGCGCGAGCGATCCAGCCCCAATTCCTTTTCGACGGCGAGATACTGGGCGGCAAAAGCTTCATTGACCTCAATCAAGTCAATGTCCGAGAGTTTAAGACCAGCCTTGTCTAAAGCCAGACGCGTCGCCGGCACCGGTCCTATTCCCATTATCTCCGGCTCGACGCCCGCATATGCCCAGCTAACGATGCGGCCCATGGGCTTCGCGTCTCGTCGTTTCACATACTCTTCTCCGGAGATAATCAGTGCCGCGGCGCCATCGACAATTCCTGAAGCATTGCCAGCCGTTACAAAGCCATCCTTCGCAAAAGCCGGTCTTAATTTTGCCAGGCCTTCCATGGTTGTTTCTGGTCGCAGGTGATCGTCCGCGTCAAAGACAACCGTGGACCTTCGCGACGCAACTTCTACCGGAAAAATCTCCTCGGCAAAGTAGCCGGCTTCCCGGGCTCGTTTCGCCTCCTGCTGCGAACGTAACGCGTACTCATCCTGTTCCTCACGCGGTATCTCAAACTTCCGCGCCAGATTCTCGGCGGTGCCGGCCATGGGAGTGTTGCAGTAGGTGTCGAGCAGGGCCACCATCAAGCTGTCTTCGAGTTTTCCGCCACCAAGCGGGAACCCGGAGCGCGCGCCCCTGATAACATGCGGAGCCTGCGACATGGATTCCATGCCGCCAGCCAACACCGTCTGAGCTTCCCCAAGCTGAATCATTTGGGCGCCCGAAACAATCGATTGAATTCCACTGCCACACAAACGATTGACCGTCAGCGCCGGGCGATCGAAGGGTACGCCAGCCTTGAGAGCTACGTGTCGCGCGCCGTAGATCGCATCGCCTGAGGTCTGTAGCGCGTTACCTATCACGGTGTGATCTATTTCTTCCGGCGTTACGCCGATAGACTCCAAAGCGCCACGGGCCGCAATCGCTCCAAGGTCAATTGCTGAAATATCTTTCAGTGCGCCGCCATAATCGGCCATCGCAGTTCGCTTGCCACCCAGTATGAAAACATCCTTCGACATTTTGTTACTTACCGCTCCCTTGTCTAAATCTTGCTCGTCTTAACAAACGAAAAAGCGTAACAGACCGAAATGACTCGGTCAATTTAGCCTGCTGTAATTTGATTTGAGTTAGGGGCGGGTAGGCTATTCGGTAAACCGATGTTGCGCGCGATAGCGATGCAGCAACTCCTCTAAGAATCCTTCGTAGCTAAAAGTAGCGACGTCGTACGTAGGTCGCAGCTTGAACAAGAGTGGTAGCGACACGCGCCAAGCCATCCACTGCCGCGCCATGTCGGCCAAATCCCAGCGCCGGCGCAAGAACGTCTCCACCACCTGGATCTCGGATTCAGTCAACACATTTAACTCGGCAACGAAATCCACCGGCTTAAACGACCGGCGCAAGGCGGGGTCACTGACCGGTGAAGCAAAGACTTGAGCAAAGGCAGGCGCCTCCGCCTCACGTTCACGCACCACGACAGTGCCGGCAACCATGTCGCCGATCCGCTGATCAGACAAACTAATAAAAACCGCGATTAGGCCGACGGAATAGAAAGGGAACGCTAAGGTCGGCTGCATGTCGATCACGCGTAGCAGATTTCTTACGGCCGCCTCCCAGAATGTGATCGGGCGTCCGTCTTCACGAATGACGCGTATCTTCAGCCAACGCTTGCCCGGAGTTTGTCCGTTCCAGATCCATTCGAAGAACGCGAAGTAGCTGGAAAGGATCAAAAAGATGATTACAATCAGGATCGCGAGGATCCACTTCGGTAAATTCAAAACCCGATCCCCAACACTGGAATAATTGGCGATCAAGGTAAACCCGATAATCATCACGATGAGAGTGATCACTTGCAACGCATGATCGATCGCGCAAGCAAGGAAACGATTGCCAATTGAGGCGAGCGCAAAGTGAAGCGGCACGCGCTCCGGCGTTTCGATGATCAGAATGTCTTCAGTGGCTAGCGTTGCGGACATACAATCTGCGTCCTGTGAGGAAGTTTGCTATCACTCAAATCGCACTCGAACAAATCGCCGCTTGCCTACTTTGAGCAAGGTAGTCATCCCAGGCTTCCAGATCGTTACGGAATTGACACTTGCTTGCCGTTCGCCATCAACGGAGACGCCCCCTTGTTGGACCAGTCTCCGAGCCTCAGCCTTCGACTCTGCTAAGCCAACGCTGACCAGCAGGTTTGTTAGATCCCAACCGTTGGGTTGACTGGCAGGAAGAACGCGTTCCTCGACTTCGTCTGGTGTTTCCTTGTTGCGAAAACGCTTTACAAACTCTTCTTCAGCTCTCTCGGCATCTTCTTCAGAATGAAAGTCCGCGATGATCACCTTAGCGAGATCCGATTTAATGTCTCGCGGGTTTCGCTCACCATTGGCCGCCGCCGCCCGCAGAACGTTGATCTGATTAACTGTGAGATCGGTCAGCAGTTCATGATACCGCCACATCAAGTCATCGGAGATCGACATCACCTTCCCAAAAATCTCTGCTGGCGGCTCGTTAATGCCGATGTAGTTGCCGAGAGACTTCGACATCTTCTGCACACCGTCAGTGCCTTCCAACAGCGGCGTGATCACAGCGACCTGCGCTTCCTGGCCATACTCGCGTTGCACGTTCCGCCCCATTAGCAGATTAAACTTTTGATCTGTGCCGCCCAGTTCCACATCCGCTTCCAGTGCGACTGAATCGTAGGCTTGGGTTAACGGGTAAAGCAGTTCGTGCAAAGCTATCGGCTTTTCGTCAACAAGGCGCTTGGCAAAATCATCACGCTCCAGAATCTGTTTGACTGTGACGTGGGAAGCAAGACGTATGAAACCATCCGAGCCAAGCTTGTCCATCCATTCGGAGTTGAAACGGATTTCAGTTTTCTCGGGATCGAGCAGCTTGAAAATTTGGCGTTTGTAAGTTTCGGCGTTCTCGTTTATTTCTTCGCGGGTGAGTTGCGGTCGCGTGGCGCTCTTACCCGAAGGATCGCCGATGAGTCCCGTGAAGTCACCAATCAGGAAGATTACTGTGTGGCCCAGTTCCTGAAACGCACGCAGCTTGCGAATGACAACCGTGTGGCCCAGATGAATGTCAGGCGCCGTTGGATCTGCTCCAAGTTTTACGCGCAGCGGCTGGCCGGTCTTCGCCGACTTCTCCAGCTTGGCGCGCAGCTCTTCTTCACGAATGATCTCCGTTGTGCCCTTGCGAAGGTATGCGAGTTGTTCGTCGATCGTCATCACAATCAATTCTTGCGCAAAACTCGCCGTGCGGCAATTACATAGTTTCCGCTGACAACCAGGGCCAGCGCTTCGGCATAGAGTTGATGTTCCTGCTCGAGTATGCGCGCTGCCAAGGTCTCCTCCGTGTCATCGTCGCGGACGGGAACAATCTTCTGCGCGATGATGGGCCCACCATCCAGCGACTCATCGACAAAATGCACCGTGCAGCCGCTCCACTTGACGCCGTGTTCAAGCACTCGAGCGTGCACGTCGAGTCCAGGAAACGCGGGCA
This sequence comes from bacterium, assembly GCA_040004575.1. GTDB lineage: Bacteria > Acidobacteriota > Blastocatellia > Pyrinomonadales > Pyrinomonadaceae > PSRF01. The sequence goes on along the minus strand of JBDUAQ010000011.1, from coordinate 3,009 downwards.
GTAAACTCGGATGAATATTTAGAATGCGATTGCGATACGACTCGATGAAGTACTCGGACAACAGGCGCATATAGCCGGCGAGACAAACGATCTCAACGCCATGTTCCTGAAGTGCGGCAACTATCGCGCGATCGTGTTCTTCACGCGAGCGTCCATCGCGCGCGACGGTGATGCTCTTGAGACCACGTTCATTCGCGCGCTGCAAGCCCGCTGCGTTCGCCTGATCGGTAACCACCAACGCAATCTCAGCATCGGGCACCCGGCCTTCGTTGACGGCGTCAGCCAGCGCCAGCATGTTTGAGCCGCGTCCGGAGATTAAGATGCCGATGCGTTTTGTCACTATTGAATTGAAACTTCTCGATTGCCTTTGGTGACACGTCCGATTTGATAGATCGTGGCGCCCTGCTGTTGCAAATGTGACTTGACCGCAGTCCGGTTTTCCGAAGATGTCACCAGCACCATCCCCACGCCCATATTAAACGTTCGGTACACTTCAGCTCGCGAAACGTTCCCGATCTCCTGCATGAGTTTGAAAACTGAGAGCACCGGCCAACTGCCTTCATCAATCTCGACCGCACAACCCTCCGGCAGAATCCGCGGGATGTTGTCCGTCAGTCCGCCGCCGGTGATGTGCGCGAGCCCTTTGATCATTCCCGAATCAAGCAGCCCGTCGAGCGGCTTCAGATAACTTAGGTGTGGTTGCAACAGGGCCTCGCCGACTGTCATCCCGAGTTCATCCAAACGCGTATCAACCTTGTGTCCGGCAACTTCGAGAAACAACTTGCGCGCGAGCGAGTAGCCATTCGTGTGAAGTCCCGCTGAAGGAAGCGCCAACAGCACGTCGCCGGGGGTTATTCCTTTGCCGTCGATTATCTTCTCGCGATCCGCCACACCAACGATGAAGCCGGCAATATCGTATTCGCCGGCGGCGTAAAAATCCGGCATCTCCGCAGTTTCGCCGCCGAGCAGGACGCAACCGTTTTCGCGGCAGCCATTGGCCACACCGTCAACGATCTCTGCGACAACTTCCGGCAACAGCTTGCCCGTAGCGATGTAGTCGAGAAAGAAGAGCGGACGCGCGCCCTGGACGAGGATGTCGTTAACACAGTGGTTCACAAGATCGCGACCGACCGTGTTGTGAACTCCCGCGAGAAAAGCGATCTTCAGTTTCGTGCCAACGCCATCTGCAGACGCAACCAATACCGGTTGCTTGAGGCTCGGAAAAGCGCCGTCAAACATTCCACCGAAACTGCCGATTTCGGAGAGCGTTCGCTCGTTGAACGTGCGCCGCGCGAGTTCTTTGATCCTATCGGTCGCGCGCGTCGCGGCGTCGATATCGACTCCGGCGTCGCTGTATGTAATTGGTTTGGTCATCGTGATCGGGTTCGGTCAAGTAGTTCAGAGTTCAAACTTTAGTTTGAGGGCTGGGATACGGGCAAAGCGACTATGAAGCGCAAACCAAAGTTTGAACTCTGAACTACTTGCTCTAGTGTTTGGCCGCCTTCGCTTTCGGTGGCGGACCGAAGTCACCGTAAGCAATGAAGCCGGAGCGTGTCGAGTCGTCTTTCTGCGGCAGTCGTCCGAGCCACACGTCAGTCTTAGCTTCTTTTGCAGGCTTGATGACATAATCGCTTTCTTTGCCCCTGGTGGTGATAGTGATCTCGCCTTGCAGATCGGTGCGGTAAAGTTTCGCATTCGCAGCCCGCAGTCGATCGAGCACCACTTGCGCCGGATGTCCGTAACGGTTCCACTCGCCACAGGAAATGATCGCGACTTCCGGCTTCACCCGATCGACAAAGTCCTGAGAGGTTGCATACTTTGATCCATGGTGGCCGACTTTCAGAATTTTCACCTTAAGATTCAGATCCTTGGTTAGCATCCGATGCTCAGTCTGCTCTTCGGCATCTCCAGGCAACAGCATCGAGAAATCACCATAGTCGAGGCGCAGCACAATGGAATTGGCATTGGGTAGATTGCCGCCCGTCTTCACCTGGTCTTTGGTAAAGAGCGGCCCGATCGGCGCGAGCACTGTCAGTCGCGCGCCGCCGCCGAGATCATACTTCGCGCCCGCTTGAGCCTGCTCATAATGCGCGCCGCTTTGATTGATAGCTTCTTTGTATTCGTCGTAAAACTTCGTGACTGGTGCCGACTTGTTAGACTTGCTCGACGGTGCAGGCTTGTTGCTCGAGTTCTTATTACCGGGTTTATTGGTGGCAACGAGCGATTCCGGCACATCCGGTCCCTGGCCATTATCAATAACGTTCAAGACTTTGGTCGCTTTGATGAGTTCGTCGGCGCCGCCGATGTGATCCGGATGCGGATGCGTGGCGACAAAGTAGTCGAGCTGCTGCACGTTGTAACGCTTCAGCGCGTCAATGATGACTTTCCCTTTGCCTGTATCGCCGGCGTCGATCAAAACCGACTTACCGCCGGGCGAGATAATCAGAATTGAATCGCCCTCAACCGGCCCAACATCAAGCACGTGAACCTGAAGCTCGCCACCAGACGCCGGTGGAGGCCTCAGCTTCCACCGTGGCCAAACATATTTCCATCCCACGACGCCCGCCGCGCCCAACACAACTGCCAAAACAGCAATCATGCACCCGCAACCCTTTAACGATCGCTTCGCCAAAATTCGTCCTCAAATGTGAACTGACTGTTCGCGGGGGATTGTTCTTTGCTTGAGTTAACCATCAGCACCGACAGCCTCGTGGTCGCGTTCCCACATCGTCTCAGCTTCGCTCGTAATGCGCGTCGGATACTTTTCATTCCAGCAGGCAACGCAGGAAGCGTCGGGACTCACGCCAATCGCCTCAATCATTCCTTCGAGTGAGAGATAACCAAGCGAGTCGGCTTCGATAAACTTGCAAATCTCGTCGATCGACATTTGCGCGGCGATCAGATCGGCCTTGTTGGGGGTGTCGATTCCGTAGTAGCAGGGACTAATCGTGGGCGGGCAACTGATCCGCAGGTGAATCTCTTTCGCGCCGGCTTCGCGCACCATCCGCA
>JBDUAQ010000123.1:0-9962 GCA_040004575.1 bacterium | reverse complement strand
CGGGCCCCGGCTGGTCTTCTTTTGGTTTCATAATGGAACCAGACAACGAGTTGCCGGTAGGCTTTGCCTTGCGCGACATTGGTTATCCGGCAGTTGAAGCAAATTGCGCGCTCTGCCACACCGGTTCGTTCCGCAAAACGCCGGCGGACAAACCCGCCTTGATTTATGGTGGACCCGCGCACGAAGTGGACCTGCAGGGTTTTCAGCGTTTTCTTTCCGAGTGCGCGAGCGATCCGCGATTCACTCCCGATAACATCCTGGGCGAAATCAAGAAGACCCAGAACCTCTCGTGGATCGACTCGCTCGTCTATCGTTATCTGATCATTCCCGCAACTATCCAGGGCCTGCAACAACAAAAGTTGGACTATGCGTGGGAAAACTCGCGCCCGACGCAGGGACGTGGCCGCGTGGATACTTTTAATCCCACCAAGTTTATTGTTTACAAACTTCCCGACGATCACAGGATCGGCACCACTGATTTGCCGCAGGTCTGGAACCAGGAGCCGAGACAACATCTTTGGCTCCACTGGGACGGCAACAACAACGAGATCGAACAGCGCAACTATGCGGCGGCAATGGCCATCGGCGCTAAGCCTGACACGGTAATTCCCGAGAGCTTCAAACGCGACACGGATTTCCTGTTGGCGTTGCCGCCGCCAAAGTATCCGTTCGATGTCAACCAGGACCTCGCGAAGCAGGGAGCAGACATCTTCAAAAATAACTGCTCAGCCTGTCACACGCCGAATGGCAAAGATTTTGGGAAAGTGATGCCCGAGGTTGGCACCGATCGTAATCGCGTCGACTCGTTCACTCAGCAGTTGGTCGACAAATTCCACACCGTCAAGTTTGGCAACATTCTTTTCACGGCTTATCGCAAAACGGACGGTTATGTGGCGACGTTCGTTGACGGTCTATGGGCCCGCGCTCCTTATCTTCACCACGGCTCGGTGCCGTCGCTATGGGACCTGCTGCAACCCGTCGATGCGAGGCCGAGAGTCTTCTATCGAGGTTACAACGTCTACGATCCCAAGAAGCTGGGCTACATCTCGGATGGACCTGAGGCGGAGAAATACGGCTTTCGCTACGACACCAGCTTTCCCGGCAACGGCAATGCCGGTCACGAGTATGGAACAAAGCTCAGCGATGCCGATAAGTGGGCGCTGATTGAATATCTGAAGACGCTTTGAGATTTTGGCTTCTTCCCCTCCCATTGGGAGGGGTTAGGGGAGGGTGCATAGCTTGACGCAGACAAAGCCCTCTCCCCGGCCCTCTCCCAATGGGAGAGGGAGAAAAAGACTCGGTTCGACCGCGAAGGGAACAACTCACATGACTACGGACATTATTTTCGAGCCGCTCAAGTTCCGGAATCTAACCGTCAAGAACCGCATTTTTCGATCGAACATTTCCGGCCGGTTCGACTACTACAACGGTGTCGGCACCCAGGCCCGCATCAACTGGGAAGAAAAGTTTGCTCGCGGCGGCGTCGGGGCGATCATCTCTTCTCACGTTCCGATCGCAATTCGCGGACGCATTCTTCCCAACTACGCGATCATCGATGATGACGACAAGATTCCTTTCTGGCGCCGCCTGGGCGACAAAGTGCACGAGTATGACTGCAAGTACATCATGCAGCTCAGCCACGGCGGCCGCCAGAGAGATATCGCCGGCGTCGAGAACTCGTTTAATAAGGGACTGAGCTCGACCAACAGTACCGACTCTTTCCATGGGCTGCTGTGTCAGGCGATGACGCACGACGAAATCAAGATGGTGATCCAGCAGTTCGCCGACGGCGCACGGCGCGCGCGCGAGGCCGGGTTGGACGGCGTCGAACTGCACGCGTGTAATGGCTATCTGATAAATCAGTTTTTGAGTTCAGCCATCAACGATCGCAAGGATGAATATGGTGGTTCACTGGAAAACCGTGCGCGCTTTCTGCTCGAGATCATAAAAGCTGTACGCAACGCGGTCGGCGACGACTTCCACTTCCAGGTAAAAATCAGCGCCGTCGATCACAACAACGCGCTCATCTTCTGGGAGAAGAAAGGCAACACGCTCGCCGAGTCGGTTCAGGTTTGCAAGTGGGTGGAAGCCGCCGGAGCTGATGCCCTGCACATTTCCTACGGCAGCACGTTTCCGCATCCCTGGAACCCGCCGGGTGACTTTCCGATTGCGCACGCCGCGCGAACTTACGGCGGAATGATCCCGAGCGGCATCTACGCCTTTCGCAACTTTCTGCTGTTTCGTTACCGGCCGCTCCGTCCCATCTTCAATTTTCTTTGGAACCGCACCAAGCCTGAACAGGTTGAAGGCATCAACGCTGACGAAGCGCAAGAGGTCAAGAAGAACGTTAACATTCCGGTGCTGGTAACTGGTGGTTTTCAAACAGCTTCGTATATTCGCAAATGTATCAGTGAAGGCTACTGCGATGGGGTGGCAATTGCGCGACCGCTGGTGGCAAACAACGATCTCGTCAAAATTTTTGCCGCCGGTAAGGACCTGCCGGATAAGCCGTGCACCTATTGCAACAAGTGTGCAATTCACGCGATCGCCGATCCCCTCGGCTGCTATGAACTATCGCGGTACGACGGCGACTACGACCGCATGATCAAGGAGATCATGACCGTGTTCACGCCTGCTTGATGTGATTATCCGTTTGCATTCGAGGAGCAAGCCTCATGAAGGATTACGAGCCACCAACACCAGTCGAAATCCGCGAGAGAAAGCGGATCAAAATTATCCTGCTAATCATTCTCGTAATACTGATTGCCATTGCAGCTTATCTCTACTGGGCCTTTAATCCGAACCGGCCAGTTGACTACGCCGACATTCAGGAGCATTTCAAGTATGGTTCGATCGGCAGCGAGCCCGCTAACGGCATTCCTTATTGGATATTCAAAGTGCTGCCCGACATGTTCCCCGAAAAACTGGGCGGCAAAGGTTACGCGGCGCTTGGGTTCATTGAAGAACCGGGAAAAGACTTGCCGATTGGTTTTTCAAAACGGCGCGTGATCGTCGATCGCGTGGGATTGAATTGCGCCGTTTGCCATACCGGCACGCTGAGAGATAACGCGAACAGCCAGCCGCGCGTCATTGTCGGCATGCCGGCCAACCGTCTCCAACTCGAAAACTACATACGCTTTCTTTCCGCTTGCGCGCTCGATCCGCGCTTCACTGCGGATAACGTGATGACGGCGATCGCGGCGCGCACGCGTCTGGGACCGATCGAGAAGTTCATCTATCGTTCGGCCGTTCCCTTAACCCGCGAGGCTCTAATCGAACAAGGCAGCCGGCTTTCCTTCGTTAACACTCGGCCGGACTGGGGTCCGGGTCGAGTGGACACTTTCAATCCCTACAAGGCAATCCAGTTTCATTGGCCGATGGAAGGTGACCAAAGCATCGGCACATCTGATTACCCTTCGATCTGGAACCAGCGGCCGCGCGAAGGAATGCAATTGCACTGGGACGGCAACAACACCTCGGTAGAAGAGCGGAACAAGAGCGCCGCACTCGGAGCAGGCGTTACTCCGGCCACAATCGATCTCGACAGGTTGAAACGCATCGAAGACTGGCTGCTCGACTTCAAAGCCCCGGCCTATCCCTATCCAGTCAACGAGACGGTGGCAGCCAAAGGTGAAGCGCTTTATAAGCAACACTGTTCCGCCTGTCACGATTTTGGCAGCGCGCTGGTGGGAACAGTAACTCCGATCGGCAAAATCAGTACGGACCCTGAGCGGTTGGACTCCTACACTTATACCCTGGCGGTTAATCAGAACTTGATGTACGCAGGCTATCCCTGGCGCTTTTCGCATTTTCGCAAGACGAACGGTTACGCGAACATGCCGCTTGACGGCATTTGGCTGCGCGCTCCGTATTTGCACAACGGTTCGGTGCCGACACTTAGAGATCTTCTGGAACCTCCGGACCAGCGGCCCAAAGAGTTCTATCGTGGCTACAACGTCTTCGATCAAAAGAACGTCGGCTTCGTTGCGAATCTGGCGGCGGACGGCGGCGAGAATTTCTTTAAGTACGACACGACGTTGCGTGGCAACAACAACGGCGGCCACATCTACGGCACGACCCTCTCGGCGGAAGACAAGGACGCCATCGTGGAATACATGAAAAAACTCTGAACGTAGAACGCTGGCGCAGCAAGGAGCAATGATGAAAGCGAAAACACGCAGAACCATCATCAAACTGGTCATCGTCGTTGTCGTTCTCGGCGCGGTGGTGGGCGTCGTTGGCTGGTACAAACTGTTCCGAAAAGTGCCCGTCTACTATGCCTCAGCTGAGGATCACTTCAAATATGGTTCAGTGGGCGCTGAAGAGCCTACCGGAGTCCCCTATCTGATTTGGCTGGTGCTGCCCCGTATGTTCCCGGAAAAGCTACCGGGGCCAGGTGGCTATACAGCGCTCGGAGCTGCGTGGGAAGAAGGTCAGGAGTTGCCGATCGGTTTCACGAAGATGACCATCGGCTTTCCTCGCGTCGCGGTTAATTGCGCCGCTTGTCACACCACCACCGTGAGGGCCACGCCGAAGGACAAGCCGATGATGTTTCTCGGCGGTCCCAGCAGTCGTTTCATGCCGCAAGCTTACCTGCGTTTTCTCTTCGCCTGTGGGAGCGATCCCAGATTCAACTCCGATAACGTCCTCAAGGAAATCGATCGGATTTACAAATTGTCCTGGCTGGACCGGGCCTTGTATCGCTACGTCCTCATTCCCCAAACCAAGAGGACGCTGATCAAGCAGCAGACAGAAGACTACACCTGGATGAATAGTCGGCCTGATTGGGGGCCGGGACGCACGGACATGAATCCTTTCCAGTTGGTGGTCATGAAGCTTCCTGACAACCACACGATCGGAAGCACGGACATAATGGCGATCTGGAATCAAAGAGCGCATGAGGGTTTCTTAAGGCATTCTGATGGATTGAACTCGACGCTGATCGAACCCGTTCTCAGCGCCGCGCTCGCCGCCGGCGCCACCCGCGATTCGCTCGATGTGGAAGGCTTGAAGCGAGTGAATCAGTGGCTCCTGGACCTTCCACCTGCCAAGTACCCATATTTCGTGGATCAAAATCTTACTTCGAGTGGTAATGAGATTTACAACCGTGAATGCGCTTCGTGTCACGCGTTCGGTGGCGCCAGGACCGGCAAAATCATTCCAATCGAAGAAGTCCAAACCGATCGCCACCGGATGGATCATTGGCCGCAGTCAGCAGCGGATGCTTTCAACAAGTACGCGGAGAAGTATCCCTGGGGGTTCCATAACTTCCGCAGCTCAAACGGCTATGTTGCTCTTGCTCTCGACGGGGTGTGGGCCCGCGCGCCATACCTTCACAACGGCTCGGTGCCAACCTTAGCTGACTTGCTCGTGCCCGTGGAGCAAAGACCGAAATTATTTGTGCGCGGCTATGACGTCTACGACCAGGAACGTGTCGGTTTTGTCTCGAGCGGCGCCGACGCCGAGAAGTCCGGCTTTCGTTACGATACAGCCGTGATCGGGAATTCGAACCAGGGGCACTTGTGGGGCACAACTCTGTCGCCCGAAGACAAGAAGGCGCTAATCGAATTCCTGAAAACGCTTTAGCCGAAACCTTGAGGTCGCAGTAGCAGCGGTTGCTGCGCCTTCGTTTAGTGGCGGACCACCTCGCCGCGTAATGATTCGTTTAGCGGAGGCCCGCCGTCGCCGTCAGAGGAGGAATCACCGATGATCAGTCACAAACTAAAAACCTTTATTTACATCCTGCTCGTGTTTCTGGTGATTTTGGATGTGGTTCTTTCAAGCACTTGCCTGCTGGCTCCGGACAAGTGGTACCTGACATTTCATGGCGTCCACTACGACAACCTGGACGTGGAAGGATTGCTGAAGCGAACCGGAGCAGTCTGGGTGGCCTTCACGCTCCTGCAGTTGATCGCTCTGTTTCGCTGGCGAAAGGCGCCGTGGTGGCTCGTGCTGATTGCGGGCGTTCGCCTCACTGAACTTTTTTCCGATTGGGTTTACATAAACGTGGCCCACTCGATGACCACGATCGGAACCATTGGTCTCTTTATCTCGCCGCCGGGGAACCTCGCTTTCGGCATTTTCCTGATTTGGGCTTACAAGAAAATCATGCGCTGCGGCGGCGCGCCGGTAGTTTGAGTCCGCGTGTCCGGAGGGCAACGAGAGTGACGATCATGAAAGATAGATACGACGTTGTAGTCATTGGCTCCGGATTTGGGGGGGCCATCAATGCTTGCCGCCTCGCGGAGGCGGGCCGTTCCGTGTGCATCCTCGAGCGCGGCAAGCGTTGGGGCAAGAAAGATTTTCCGCGTACCACCGGACAGGTCGCGCGCGCGTTCTGGAATCCCCGGGACCACGGTCTGCTCGACTACCGCACCTTTCAAAAGATCGACGTCATCCAGGCGAGCGGCGTTGGCGGTGGCTCGCTGGTTTACTTCAATGTGCACATCCGCACGCCGAAGGAAATCTTCGAGGACCCACGCTGGCCGAAAGGCGTCAAGCGCGACGTTCTGGATCCGTTTTACGACATCGCGCGGGAAGTTCTGGAAGCGCGGCAGCTAACCCCTCCGGCCGAATACGACATGCCCCATCGCACCCAGGCTTTCATGGCCGCGGCACAAGGCGCCGGACGCAAGGCGGAGCTGATGGAGATTTGCGTTTACACCGGCCCGGAGAAGGTTAACCGGCAGGGGATTGTGCAGGAGGGTTGTGTTTACTGCGGCAACTGCATGCTCGGCTGCCACGTGCATGCGAAGAACACGCTTGATCTTAATTACATTCCGCTGGCCGAGCAGAACGGCGCCGAAGTTTTTCCGCTGCACCAGGTGGAAAAGATCGAGCCTCTCGATCCTGTTGAAACCAATGGTTATCGAGTTCACTTTAGAGAGTTTGATACCGAAAGGCGCGGCGAGTCTCGGCCAGGTTCGGTAGTCGGGCGCAAGGTGATAGTTTCGGCCGGCACTCTCGGCACTACTGAAATTCTTTTGCGCAGTCGGGATCTACATCACTCTCTGCCGAAACTCAGTGCAGCATTGGGCACGAAGTTCTCTGGCAACGGCGATTTTTTGCTGGCCGGAACTTTTGAGGCGAATCGCGAAGTTGATCCGGGCTCGGGTCCCAGCATCACTGCGGGCGTCGACTTTTCCACAGCGAAGAACAAAATCCTGGTACAGGACCTGGGCTTTCCTGATCCCTTCCTCTGGTATCTGGAGGCCGGGCTGCCCGTCCCGAGTCGTTTGAAGAACCTGCATCTCTTCATCAAGAAATACTTCATGCGCACTGTTGGGCTCAGTCAAGCGTCAGCGTTTACTGATGGCGCGGATAAATTATTCCAGGGTGGCGTGACGCCTCGATTTCTCCCTTATCTCGGCATGGGAACCGATGCGGCGGATGGGCGAATGAAACTCTCCGACGGCAACATCGACATTGGTTGGAGCAGCAGCCGCAGCCGCGAGATGTTTGCTGAGATGGAAGCAGGCATGAAGGAACTCAGCCGCGGCATCGGCGGCCGTTACCAAACTAGCGTCCTCTGGGGTTGGCCGTTCCGGAAGTTATTAACCGCGCATCCTCTCGGCGGCTGCGCCATGTCAGACACTCCCGAAGGAGGCGTCGTCAACGAATACGGCGAGGTTTGGAATTATCCGAATCTCTACGTTTCCGACGGCTCAATTATTCCGACAGCCTTGAGTGTAAATCCATCGGCAACCATCAGCGCTTTGTCGGAAAGGGTCGCGCACCATCTGGTGGGATCCTCGTAGAACTCCTTGCCACCCGCCCAAGCTGAGTCCGAGTACCGCTTCGGCTACTGTGCCCATGCACTTAGTCTGGGCTCTTTACCGCGAAGCGGTAGAGTTGTTTCAGGCACCTCTAGATAGCAACACAACGACCTTCTATGCAGAGCGTCTTACCTAAGTCTTCAAGGAAGGTTATTCCTTCACCAATAACTTCTCCTCCGGAAGCATCGCCGGCATGCCCTTGTGTTGCCAGCAGCGCACCGGCCCATGCACACGCCGCGAGCAGGGCGTGCCCTTCTTCGTGCGAGCGCCACAAAGATAGACAGCTTCCGCGACGACAGTTGGTGAAGTGCTCGCACGTGCAGTGGGAGTCGTTCCTGATTCGCCGGACGACGGACTGAGGGTTGAGCCTACGGTTGCCGCATCGTTGAGCGGTGAATCAGATCTTCTTTCGATGACGAGTGGCGGTGGAGTGGGACGACGGACGCGCCCGGCAACGTAGCCCGCGCCAAAGACCGCGAGCGTTGCGAACAAAGCTGGGACGAGACGCGCCTTGCGCAAACGACGCGCGCAGTCGTTGCAAAACCTCCGGCTCGTCCAGAGATGCCAGCGCAGGCGAAGCAACTTCGCGCCGCATTCCGAACAAAAGTTTGGCTTATACATAGGTAGTGCAGTCGCAAAACCAGTGTCGCCTCGTCCATTCCGGACCTGGCTTGATCACTTGGGTGCCTCGCGCTGCGCCTTTGGTGCGCGGCAAGTCTCTGACTTGCCGGTAGCCACCGCCCTTATTTAGGTCTCTGGCCTGGTTGATGATCATAGACCGTGAAGCTTTAGTCGAGCTTGCGGCAAGTCGGAGACTTGCCGCGCACCGAAACGGCAAAGCACAGGCGACAAAAAGGTCGAGTCCAAATTAAACTGCCAAAGTATGCAACGATTCCGGGACGTCACTGTTTTCGGTAAGCACCATAAGCAACTCAAACCGCAGTTGTCGCGTCCGAAAATGGCGCGGTCGGCAATCAGATTGTAGAGGGGAGCGGCGAACTTCCTGAAGACGTCGCGGCGATAGCTCGATCTCGCTCGATTGCAAAAAGTCTTGCTTGCCGGGATACTCAGTATTCAGAACCAAAGGACCGGAAATTATTTTACCGATGAAGCTTTCATATTTTCCTCAGCACTTGTTGTCTCGCTACCTTTTCCGGAGTCTTCTTTTCCCGCTCTTGTTGCTGGGCGTCGCTGTACCGCTAACCCGCGCGCAGGAGCCGGATGATGTGGTGCGCACGGAAACAAACCTGGTGCAGTTGAATGTAGGCGTCGTCGACAGCCAGGGACATGCCATCACCTCGCTTTCGAAAAGCGACTTCACTGTCTATGAAGACGGCGTGAAGCAGCAGGTGCTTCACTTCGATCCCGCCGATGCGCCCTTCAGTCTGGTCTTGTTGCTGGACGTCTCCGGATCAACGTTAAGTTTTCGCCCGCAGTTTAAGCAGGCCGCCGGACGTTTTCTCGATGCGTTGGCGCCGGAGGATCGCGTGGCAGTAGTTCAATTCAATGCCAAGGTCAAAGGTCTCTCAGGATTTTCAACAGACCGCAAGAAGACGGCTTACGCAATTCAACTTGCGGACGGCGGCGGCGAAACGCATTTGTATGACGCGCTTAAGTATGCGTTGAATGAGTTGGACAAAGAAGGTAAGCAACGGCGCAAAGGGATCGTTGTCCTAACGGATGGACTCGACACGCAGCAGCGCAATTCCGATCGCACCACTATCGCCGGTGCGCAAACAGATGCCGCAGCGATAGCGGCGATTGATGCGAAGACGAGCAGCGCGCTTAACGCCGTGCTTACGGCCGCTGACCGGCAAGGCGTCTCAATTTATCCGCTGGCGTTGCCGTCCGGCGATCCGAAGCGACTGCCATTGCCCGATCCAGTGATAACCGGAATCTACAGCGCCGCACGCACCCGTTTACAGATGCTCGCCGATCGCACCGGCGGCCGGCTCAATGACATTCAGCGACTTGATCAGATGGCGCGCTTGTATGCAGAGGTGGCGGCGGAATTGCGAACGCTCTACACAGTTGCCTATCAGGCACCCGGCTCGAGCGCGCGCAATGGCAAGTGGCATGAAATAAAGATTGAGGTTGGCCACCCCGAACTGATCGTGCGCACCCGGCCGGGTTATTTTGCGCGGTAAGCAAGCATCTGGGAAAGACTGATTGCAGAACCGGGAGCGG
>JBDUAQ010000122.1:0-9971 GCA_040004575.1 bacterium | reverse complement strand
CGGTTTGCCTTCTCCAACTGCCAGGCGCCGGGGCCGCCCACCACAATCTTCGGCTTATACTTTTTGACGACCGGATGGGTAACGATCTTGAGGAACTCGGCGGCGTTAAGCGGCATCAGGTTTTCGCCAAAGAGCTTGGCGTAAATTTCGGTCGCGTAAGAGATGCCCAGCGGGTTATGCGCATGAATGGCGAGCACCTTTGTCTCGGGACCGATAAACTTCTCCAGGTTATCGCAGTAGCACGTGACCACGTCCTCTTCCGGGTATTCCCGCAGCAGCAACGTCTCGACCATGCGCAGGCCGTTGGGCACAAACTTGGCGCGCCCGTCCGGCCACGATTCGTTTGCAAACGAAACCTTATTGAAGATTGTGTTGCTGAGTTTGACGGGGACGGCGGCGGACATCATCTGTTGCCAGACGCTGTGTTTCCACTCGCTCGCTTCGGTGGACGACGCCGTTAGAACAATCAGAGGTGAAGCCATTAGGGGGAGCCTCCTCAGGAATTGCAAAAATTCAGTCGATTAGTCAACCAGTGAGACGCGCTACAAGAATGCAACTAACGAACCCGATCAAGTAAGTGGTCGGATTCTAGCATCAGCATTTCGAGTTGCCAACCAGTCTGGGGGATTGAAACCGTCTACGCCGGGGCAGTAGCCCGACAGTCATGGAGGGCTCTCTCGCGCCACGGCCAACCTACGTCGCGACTCGGAGTCACATGATTGAGTGTTGGGATAGACAGAAGCCCTCCATAAACTGTCGGGCTACTGCCCCGGCGTATGCGGCTTCAAAATAGGGCCAACACCCGTCGGTTTAGCGGTCGCTCGACCGCCGGAAGGCGGGCTCAAGCACACACGTTCACGACCCGTTAACGCAGTTTCCGCCATCTGTCACAAAGATCACGAGCAGCTTCCGCCCAGGTCGAATATTGAAAGGTAAATCCTGACTGAGGTAGCCGGCTCGAAGTGACGCGGCGGCTTTTAAGCATGAGTTCTGTTTCGCTGCGAAGAACAAATGCCCCCAGCTCCAACATCCATTCGGTGGCTGGAAGGCCAAAGGGGATGCCCCACGCCTTTCGTAGATTTTGCATGAATTCCCAGTTGGGCAAGGGATTTGGGGCGGCGAGGTTAACCGGTCCTTCGAGTTCCTCATGCTCAATTAGCCAGATTACGGCGCGGACGAAATCCTGGTCATGTATCCAGGAGACAAATTCTTTTCCATCTCCGAAGCGACCGCCAAGTCCGAAGCGCACCAACCGCAGGAGCATGTCGAATGGGCTTCCCTGATCTGGATTCATGATTATCGCCGAACGCATGAGCACCTTGCGCGTGAGTGGCGTGGCCGCAGCGTTGAATTCGCGTTCCCATTTTTTTACGACGTCTATGCTAAAGCGCCAGGTGTCGGGCGCCTTTGGTTCTGAACCGCCGATGAGTCCCGTTTCTTCGTCGTTTGGCGCATCGTAGCGGTGTGCATAAAGCGTGGCCGTGCTGGCTTGCAGCCACACACGCGGGGCGTTGTTTGTCTCAGCAATCGCTTGTCCAACAATCTGCGTTGATTTAATCCTCGACTCGGTAATGATTTTCCGATTCGCCGGAGTATAGCGGCAGTTCACACTTCGTCCGGCGAGGTTGATGATTACGTCCGCGCCTTCAAATTCTGCGACCCAGTCGCCGAGCGACTCGCCGTCCCATTTCACTACCCGCCACGGCAGTGCGTTGGTTTGGGTTCGACTGAGAACGACGACATCGTCGCCACGCTCATGAAACGCGCGAGCCAGCACCGTGCCCACCTGACCTGAACCGCCCGGAATCAATATCTTCATACGTTCTACCAATTTGAATCAGGCTCAGCGACTGTCTTCTCGGTACTTTCCCGATCTAATTGTGCTTTCCCAAAGTCATGTTCCGCCTGAGCTGCCTCATACTGCCGGACCCGTTCCCAATAAGGGGGCTCCGGCTCTCTGCGCCAAGTCGCCGCTGCCGGGCATAACCAGCCGGCCATACCACCAATCAAGAGATAACTGGTTGACCAAAAAATGAACCGTCGAAGATATGATGGGTCGTAAGAAAAAGACTCACTCGACCTCAACCATTCCAGCACCAGGAACATCGAGTTGATAGCCACCCCAATTGTCACTCGCAAGACAATTCCCAGACGATCAAAGAACAAGGAGCAAATCCACAGAATCACACCGACGATTGCTCCGGGAATCGCTAGAAAGGGTGAACTGATGAGGTAAACCCAGAACAATGGGGTTCCGAAAATAACGATCAAGTAGTAAGTCGACAACAGTAATGGAACGATTGCGCCGCCCAGTGCGCCGCGCCAGACAAATTTGATCAAGTCACGCATAAAACTTTCGTCCCACTCAGTGGCAGTTCATGGTTTCACCATCAAACTGTCGCATTGCGATACCCCTTGAGCGTAAACGTCCCATTCACTAAGCGGGCGGCCGGCGAAGCGGCCGTGGGAGCAATTAGACATCCGACGGTGTAGACCATCCACAAACAGATGAATCCGAAGTATGAGTACGCGAGAAAATCTGAGGCAAGCGTATCGAGCTGGTTTTCGGTCACCATCAAGAATGCAACCGGCATATTCAGACCAATGGCTAGCGGCAGCAGGACGATCTTACGGGGAGTCCGGAGACTAAGGTAAGTGCTGGTTAGGAAATATGTGATCGCTAGGAGAATTGCCGGCAACCCTTCGAGCGGGGAGGCGCTTGACCAGCGCGACATTCGCGCAGAAATCCAGACAGCCAAAACGAGTGAAGACTCCAGCAGGCCAAAGATACTTGCCACCCGCAGCAGAACCGCCGGCGGAATCGCCAACCAACCGCGCAAGCTGCGCCGCGGGCTGCACCTGCTGGATCCGAAAACCAACACTCGACCGGGTCTGATTCCAGAGCCAGTCATCAGCACAATCGGCAGATACATTGCGCAAACGAAACAAGCGAGCCACCAAGTAGAGACTTGCTCTTCCGGCATCCGGTAAGAGAGCGCGATGCTCAGCAGCGACATAGCGCCCGCTGTAATGAGCGTGCGAGGTATGAACCCGATTTTCCGCTTGAGCCGCACACTAGGCAGCCAAACGAAAAGTCCCGTAACCGCACCACAAAACGCTCCGAAAGCGAGAAACACAGGGAGGACAATAAAGTAGATGAAGCTATAGTTGTTCGGGTAGAGAGCTGTACTGAGGACTATCACAAGAAAGTACCCGAACATGCCACCCACGGCGCCCTGGGAGAGAAGAGTTAAGATCGTTCTCTTTTCCGTTTCCCTTCGCGACCTCGCCCTTCCGCGCCGGTCCTCAATCCATTCCGCCAAGGTCAAACAAGTCTTAAATGGATATTGCATGAGCTTCTCCCAACGAGATGGCAGTTAATCCTCTGCTTCGCCGGCTTCTAAATCGCGCAGGTCCAACAACATTTTCAAAGCCTTCTTGCGCACCGGTCGCATGAGTGGATTGCTTGCGAGCGAGATGAGCTTGTCCAATAGATCGACTGTCTGATCAATCAAGCGGTAGGTTCGCGCGCGCTTGCGCGAAGGGTCGTGAATCCAAAACAGAATCATCCCCATGTGGTAAAGCCAGAGCAGGTGAGGTAACTCCGAGCGCAGATCGTCCGGAATGCGGGCCTTCGAGCCAGCCACCAAATCTTCGAAGAGCTTGATGCTGTCGCGTCGCACCGGCGCCGCGGCATGTGCGAAGGGATTCAAAGGGCTGTGTGGATCCGCGGCGGTTTGGAAGAGCACGCCGGCAAATTCATGATACGGCTCAAGCGTGTCAATCTTGAGCCGCATCACGGAAAGCAGGCGCGCCTTTAAAGACGATTCCTTTTGCAACGCCGGCTGCGAAGCCCGCAAGTGATCTTCATTCACGCGGTGATAGAACGCCTGGATGAGGTGGTCCTTTGAGCCGAAGTAGTGATAGGCGTTGCCGAGCGATACACCCGCCTTCTCGGCAATGGCGCGCATGGTTGTATTTTCGTAACCACGCTCGTGAAGCATTTCCAAAGCGGTATTCAGAATGAGCGCTTTGGTCTGTTCACCTTTCGCCGTCTTCGTCGCGGTCGATTTTCTGGCTGACTTCATTTTCGTTACCTCGATAAGTGAGCAGCGCGACTAATCTGGTAGCGATGCTGCGAAATCAATGAGACAACTCGCCGCGTGGTCGGCAGCAGCTCGGGCGAGGCGAGCCGGTAGGACCATTCGCGATACCGGCACAGCGCCCACAGAACCATGAGCCACGCCTTCGGGCCGTAATACACAGCGCCCTGGTCGCTGATTACCGTCAGGTCGTTCACCGTTGGCTCGTGGTCCAGGTTTGGAAAACGACGCCGCGCCTCGTCAGATTTAACCGCTACAAGAATCAAAGGCACGAGCTTGGGTTGTTCCTCGAGCCACTCATGCACCCGGCGGCACAACCCGCAAAGTGGATCGTAGAGCACAGTTAGTGACGACATGGCTCAGGCCGCCCCCACGGCTGTGAAAGCGTCTGGCGAGACCGGTGGTGGACCGTTGCGCAGCGTGGCTCGACGACGCATGCGGCTGAAGATGAAGAGATTGAAGAAGTGCATGCCGCCCAGAACGAGCAGCACCATCCCCACCTTCACAGACAACGCCTCAATACCTTCCTGCGCCGAAGCCAGGCTGTAACCAAGCTTTAGCGCCAAGCTTACGTAGCCAAGATTAATGAGGTAGAAACCCACAACCAGCAGGTGATTTACCGAATCCGCGAGCGGCTCATTGCCGTGAAATACGTCCACTAAAAACACACGGCCGTTCTGGTGCAGCGTGTGCGCCACCCAAACGGTCAAGGCAATGCTTATTGCGAGGTAAACGAGGTAGGTGATGATCTCAACCGACATGACAGCCTCCTTTTTGTTTGAACGATCGCCCGAAATTGAACGTGTTCAAATGCAGGTTACGCCCGGCCGGGTACGGCTGTCAAGTACTTTTTTGAACTCGTTCAAAATTTCTGATGGGGGGTTCGGGTTGCGTGCTGCGGTTAGCGTCCTGCCGGCGATGCTCTGGCTTAAACTACTCGACTCTGTTTCGAAAATGCGTGGATTACTTTCGTAGCGATTTCTGCCGCGCTTTCGTTGTCAGAAACAGCAATCCTCGCGCCGGCTAGTTCGTAGACTGGTCTTCGTTTGCGGTAAAGCTCTTGCGCCAGCTCGCGCGAACGCGCCAGCGGCCGCACTTCCCCGCCGGCCTCAATCCTCTGCCAGCACAAGTCAAACGGTGCATCCAACCACGCGGTGAATGCTCCATGCTCCGCGATCAGTTGGCGGTTCGCCGCAATCGTCCAGGCGCCGCCGCCCACGGCGACAAGGCGTGCGGATTGTTCTCCCAAAACTTCACGCAACATCTGCGTCTCAAGCTCGCGAAACTTGTCTTCGCCGTCTTGCTCAATTATTTCGCCTGGACTCCGGCCCTCGCGCTCGGTTATCAACTCATCCAAATCTACTGCCGGGCAGTTGAGCTTGCGGGCTAGTTCCTGGGCAACCGTGGTCTTTCCCGTTCCCATGAATCCAATGATGATGATTGGTTGATTGGTCACCACGTTCTGATGCCATGTCCTTCTTTAAGTCATGGCGAACCTGCGCGCCGATCATTCTTCCATAAGTTCAGGCAAAGCTGGGGAAAAAACATCGGCATTGAAAAAATAGCTAGTGGCTGCCGAACGCTTGTCGACAACAACTTACCCAATAGCCCGCGGCTGTTAAAGATTTGAACGCCAATGGATTGGGCCTCAGGCGCTTTCTTGACACGCGACGTGCCCGCATGTTAAACCCTCGATCTTCCGTAGCTTTGAAGTTCAAAAGCCGAGACCCACACACACCGGGGTCCTCAGACGGGCATCCGGCTGGGGCACTAGTGGCTCTTGGGTCGCCATGTCTTTGGCTGTGACACTAGAAGTGACTTTAGGAACAACTGAACTAAAATTTCCCAGCCGTATTGAGGCGGTTGGCGAGGCCGCTGCTGCAGTTTCTGAATTTATGAATCGCCTCGGGATTGCTGAGGATGTGGCCTTCGGGGTAGACATGGCGGTCCGGGAAGCGGTAACCAACGCGGTGGTCCATGGGAACAAGCTCGATGACGCCAAACTCGTTGAACTCAAGTTGAGAAATACCCAGGCGGTTTTTGAGATCACTGTGCGCGACCAGGGCACCGGGTTTAACCCCAACGACGTCCCGGATCCGACCAGGGACGAGAACATCTTAAAAACCTCAGGGCGCGGCATTTTTTTCATGCGGAACTTCATGGACGAAGTCGATTGGGCGGCCGATCCACAAGGTGGCACGAACGTGCGCATGGTCAAGAAACTATAGAGACTCAAGTTTGCGATTTGCGATTGCGTGATGTCGCTCGGGCTATCCTGACAAAACAAAATCAAAATCTAACAAAAATCTAAGCTTGCAAATCTTTAAAGGAGATTGCTGAAAATGGCAGAGTTAAATATTTCGGAGCGTCAAGTTGGAGACATCACGGTGCTTGATATGGATGGCAAGATTACCATCGGCGAAGGTAGCGTTGCCCTGCGTACGGCGATTCGTCGCCTTCTCGAAGAAGGTAAGAAAAAGATCCTCTTGAACCTTGCCAAGGTTGGCTATATCGATTCCAGCGGTATCGGAGAATTAGTTTCCAGCTATACCGCGATCGGCAAAGAAGGCGGCCAGTTGAAGCTTCTCAATCTGACGCAAAAACTGCAGGACCTTTTGACGATCACGAAACTCCTGACCGTTTTTGACGTTTATGATAGCGAAGAAGAGGCCCTCGCCAGTTTCAAGTAATCCGGCACGTCCGAAGGGTTTCACTTTGTCGTACTAACAAGGGAGACAACAGATGGCAGAACTTGACGTTAAGCAGCGCCAGGCAGGAGACGTTACCATTCTGGACTTGAATGGCTCGGTAAGAATGGGCGATGGCGCCGTCTCTCTCCGTAACTCTATTCGCGGCCTGATCGACCAAGGGAACAAGAAGATTCTTCTTAATCTCAGCGGCGTGAAGCATATCGACTCGAGTGGTATCGGCGAGTTAATTGCAAACTACACAACGCTTAGTCGCGATGGCGGGCAACTCAAGCTTTTGAAACTTACCGATAAGATTCGTGATCTGCTGGTCATCACCAAACTGCTGACTGTGTTCGATTCCTACGATGACGAGGCTGAGGCTTTGAATAGTTTCAAATAGCAGTGAAAAGTGAAGGGTGAAAAGTGATAAGAAAGATTTTCTTTTCACTCTTCACCTTTCACTCGTAACGGCTCTTTTATGTTTCGTGCCACCTTTCGCCGTTTGCTCGCGCTGGATGATCCACCCGAGCGAACGGCGCTTGCTTTTTCGCTCGGAGTTTTCATTGCCTTCTCGCCATTCCTCGGACTTCATACAATTCTGGCGACGTCGATCGCTTTTCTTTTTCGTTTCAACAAGGTTGCCATCTACAGCGGCACTTTCATCAACAATCCATTCTTAACGCTTGTTCCCATCATCATTGCTTCTTACGCTGTCGGGGCTTTTATTCTCGGGCGCCCACTGCGGATTCCAGCCGCCGGTGTCGAACTCTTGCGGCATCCTCATCTGCTCACGGCCGCTTACTATTCGAAGCTTTTTCGGGAAAGCTGGGACATCGTTTGGCCTTTCACAATCGGTGGGCTGACGCTTTCGGTGGTTTGTTCGCTTATTGCTTATCCAGTAACATCATCGCTGTTGCGAGCTAAGCAACGCGCGAAAGCGGCGAATTAGATTGCTCTCCAGGGGTTGGGCAGGGCATCGATTCCGGTTGGGTTCGGCATCTCTAACATGCACAGCGCACACCGCGAAAGCCAGACTCCCTTAAGCGATTAATCAACTTGACGAACTTATGAAGAAGATCATTTCACTAACTATTCTTTTGACTGTTGCTGCGGCAGTTGCGTATTCGCAAACCCGACCCGTTGCCGCCCCGAGCCAACAGCCACGCGCGAGCGCCAGTCCAACTCCGCCCCCTTCCCCGCGCCAACAGCGCCCCGCTCCGAATCCCCGACAAGCCGAGGCGTTTGACCTTTCGGAGTATGGAGTGAGTTTCCAGACTGAGCCTCGGCTGATAGTCATGATGGCGGCGCTGGAAGCGGCTGGCTTTGATGCTGTTGCGGCCGGCGCCGAGCCGTCAGCGTTTCGGGCGCAAGTTAGAAAAGATCTTGCCGGTTTGGATCCCGATCTGCGTAGCCGTTTGCACACCTTTTACGAACGAAACAAACTCCCGGCTCCGGCCACTGCTGCCGACCAGGCGGCGCGTTACGTCTCGCTAGCGTTCGCGCTGGGACCACCGCCACTACTTGAAGCGCCCGAAAGATCTGAAGAACTTCCGGCCAGTTTGCTGGCGGTGCTCGACTTTGCCCCGTTGGTCCGTGAGTTTTATCGCCGTGCCAACATCGAAGAAAATCTGCCGGTCTATACGCGTGCTTATCAGGCCGAAGGCGATCGGCTGCGGCGGCCCGCTGCGGAGATGATTCGCGCGGTGTTGTCGTATTTGCACACGCGCCCGATCATGGTTTCTGTGGAGCGCGTGCTGGTTAAGCCGTTAACGACGCCGAAGAAGAACGCGCCGAAGACCTATACGACGCGCGAGCATCCACGCCGTTTCTACATTGTTCCCGACTTGCTCGGGGCTCCCGGCGCAATCAACTTCCGGGTGATTGGCGATGAATATTATGTAGTGCTTCCGGGAGGAACAGATCCGGCATCTTCCGAGTTGCGCCGGGGCTACCTGCAATACATCGTCGATCCCCTGGTGCTGAAATTCAATCGCGACATTGCGGCGCGACGCGAGCAGATCAAATCGATCATCGCGGAAAGGGAGAAAGCGGGCGCTACAGTAAGTCCTGATATTTTCCTGGCCGTCTCGCGCTCAGTGGTGGCCGCCGCCGATGCGCGCTACGAAGAAGCCAGACAAATCGACGGCCTCAATCAGGAGGCCCGCGTCAAACTCCTCGCCGCGAAAGATGACGCTTCACGTCAGGCGATTTCAAAAGAGCTCCAGGCCAACGTGCAAGCCGTTGCAGACGAGACGGTCGCGCGCCTTGCCGATGATTACGAACATGGCGCCATCCTCGCTTTCTTTTTTGCTGACCAGTTAAAAGGGATCGAGAGCTCTGGCTTTGACGTTATCGGTTTTTTCGCCGACATGATTGCGGCGTTTGACCCGGTACGCGAGACCCACCGGTTGAGCGAACATTCCGAAAGTCGCGAGCGCGCCCTGGCGGGGCGAAAAGCGCGTCTCTCCGCCAGGCAGGCCGAGACAGTTACGCCGATTTACTCGGAAGCCGAAGCGGCGAGGGCGGCTGTGCTGGTTAACAAACTTGGAGAGATTGAACAAACTCTGCGGTCGAAGGACTACAACAATGCAGAGGCACGACTGAAAGACCTGTTAAAAGATTATTCACGCGAGCCCAGGATATTCTTCGCGTTGGCACAAACTGCAAGTCTTGCCGCAGCCGACGCCATCGATGAAGACGTGCAGGCTGAGCGGCTGAATCGGGCGCTGGGAAACTATCGACTGGCAATTGAAGCCGCCTCTCCGGAAACTGACCGGGCCCTAATCTCGCGCGCGCATGAAGCCATGGGAAGAATTCACGCTTTTCTCGAGCACCCCACCGAGGCTGCAAAGGAGTTTGACGAAGCGATCAAGATCGGTGAAGTACCCGGCGGCGCTTTCAGAGATGCTATCGAAGGCAAGCGGAGACTGCCGCCAAAATAAGTAGGACAGGCATTCCTGCCTGTCCCTTTCCGGTTAACTCAATTAAAGACAAATAGAAGTGGACAGGCAGGAATGCCTGTCCTACTTTAGATCGGCTGTTGCGATCCCGCGCGGATCACGCGCACCTTCGGTCCTTTGATGTTACGAGGAACTATTACATTGATCTCCGGAGTGTTTGGCAAATCGATTCGCGGAATCTGAATGTTCATCTCCGGAATCGATCCGAGTTCAACGCG
>JBDUAQ010000121.1:0-10050 GCA_040004575.1 bacterium | reverse complement strand
GACCAAGAGGGCATGCGGTGATTTAATCCCGTAGCGAAGTCGGGCTCTCTCATTTTTAGCTATTATCCGATGATCAAAATACATACGACTTTCGACCAAAGGAACTATTTGACGACGAGTTTACTAGGCGGCTTCACGTCACAAACTTATCGATGCTCCTTGTGCTCTTGGACCAGAAGCCTGGTGGGTCGCTATGTGAGCGTAGTTTATTGATCGACTGGTGGGCGGTTTGTGGCAAATTTGTGACGTGAATACCAATAAACAGGTATGAATGGTTGTTACTAGATAGACTCCAAAGCGGCTGCAACCTGTGAAAAATGTTAATAGATCTCAAGAGCAGTGACTGGATGGAATCGGCTTAGCCGCCCTTTTAACCAGTGGGTCGCAGGTTCGAGTCCTGCTCGGCTCACCACTATTCGTTAACAAGAATTGCGGTAGGTTGAAAAGCCTGCCGCTCTTTTGTTGGTAAGAACCTTTGACGTAGTTGCCGCCTATGCTGCCGAGAGTCCGCCAAAACAATGATCGCCTTCCATGTCGGACCGCCGCTAATAAATCGATGAATTGTATTGAGTATCGCAAATGTTCCGCGTCATAATGTCGGGCGAGTAAAAGAAAGCTTCGACTCATGTTTTGCTGGTCTGAACATGAGAGTATTCTTACTGATCCTTTTTTTATTGGTTCCTACCTGGGTTCTGGGCGAACGCCTGCCTCTCAAAGCTTACACGGTGGCCGATGGGCTGCCGAATAACGTCATCACCAAGATTGTGCGCGACTCGCGCGGCTTTCTCTGGTTCTGTACCGGTGAAGGTCTTTCGCGATTCGATGGTTATTCGTTCACGAACTTCGGCGTGGATCAGGGTTTGCCGCATGCGATCGTCAACGACTTTCTCGAGACGCGCAACGGTGAATTCTGGATAGCGACCAACGGCGGGCTGGTACTCTTTGATCCTAAAGGCGAAGCAATGCCGCGCGTCGTGATGACGAACGAGAAGTCGCGACCGGCTGCGATGTTCACAGTCGTAATTCCGGAGGACGAAGATCGCGCGGCGCGCGCCGCCAACGTCCTGCTGGAAGACCGCAGCGGAACGATCTGGTGCGGCACAATGAAACACCTTTACCGTTTGGAGCGACACGACGATCATTTCAAACTCCTGTCGATGGACATGGGAACCGCTGGCGGGCGTCCCAGCGAAGTTTACGTATATGACCTGCTGGAAGACCGCAACGGTTCTTTGTGGGTCGCGGCCGCTAACGGACTCTTTCGACGCCGGTCTGACGGCCGTATTGAACACTACACCAAACACGAGGGCCTGCCGGACGACGTCATCCATGACCTGCTGGAAGATGATCAAGGGCGGCTCTGGGCGGCGACCAGACTTGGCGGTTTTTTTCGTTTCGTCGCTGATGACACGCACGGCTCGCCGGTAGTGGCCGAAGTCTACAATAAACAGAAAGGCTTACCGACTGACTGGGTTTTCCAACTCTTTGAAACGTCGGATCATAAATTTTGGATTGCTACGAATGTTGGGTTGGTCGCGTTCTCTCCGGACGCCGGTGAAAATGGCGAGCGATTTCACACCTACACGAAAAGACACGGGCTAAGCTTTCAAGAAGTCACCGCGCTCAATGAAGACGCTGGCGGTAATCTCTGGCTGGGCACGAATACTGCCGGAGCTATGAAGCTGGTACGCGACGGCTTTGTTACATACGGCGAGCAGGACGGCGTCAATTCGGTGGGCGTGATTTTGGCCGACCGCGCCGGCGGCGTGTGCTTCAGGGGTTACGTCCTGGGTGATAAGCACGCGAGCATCTTCGAGGGCGGCAAGGTTGACCTGTTACATCCAGGCGACATCAGCTACTGGCACACTCTGGGACGTTACGACGGTCAGCGGTTCAACTGGTTTGTGCCCAGCGTGCTGAAGGCGAAAGATTTCGGTTGGGTGCGCGAGGGCGGGATGCTGCAAGCAAGAAGCGGCGAATGGTGGGTGGCGATGCACGGACAGCTCTACCACTTTCCGTCGGTCGACAACTTCAACGATCTAGCCAAAGCGCGACCGCTCGCAATCTATGGCGAAGAAAGCGCCGAGGGCGTGCCGCAGATTTTCCGCATTTTTGAAGACTCACGAGGCAGAATATGGATCTCCTCCTTCGATTCCGGTACCAACCGCCTCCAACTGTGGGAGCACGGCAAGCAAACTTTGGGTGACCTGACTGGATCGGCGAACCTTCCTTCGTTGAAAGACGATCTCGTGCGCTCTTTCGCCGAAGACCTCGCAGGCAACATCTGGATGGGATTCAACACGGGACTGGCCCGTTACCGCGACGGCGCGTTCACGTTCTTCGCGGCGAAGGACGGGTTACCGCCTGGCTCGATTAACTACATGTTCACAGACCATGCGGGCCGACTCTGGCTGGGGCTTTCGCGCAGTGGAATGCTGCGCGTTGACGAACCGGCCACCGAGAGACCGGTTTTCAGGAGTTACACAACCGGTGAGGGATTATCGAGTGATAGCGTCGAAGTTATCACCGAAGACTTGAGCGGTGACATTTACGCCGGGACCGGACGCGGCTTGGACCGGCTAGACCCTGCTACGGGTCGCGTCCGCCACTACACAACCGCGGACGGCCTCGCGAGTGGCTCGTTTCTCGGAGCCCTGCGCGACCGCAACGGTGTGCTTTGGTTCGGCACTCACACCGGTTTGTCACGTTTCGTGCCCGCCACGAACGGATCGGCGGCGCCGCTGCCCATACTCATCAGTGGCCTTCGCGTCGCCGGATTATCACAACCGCTCTCTGCGCTCGGCGAAAGCAACGTCCGCCTCTCCGACCTTGTAGCAGATAAGAACCAGATGCAGATTGATTTCCTGGGACTGAGCTTCGCACCCGGCGATGTGGTGCGTTATCAATACAAACTCGAAGGAACCAACGCGAATTGGAGCGCACCAAGCGAGCAGCGCACCGTGAATTTCGCCAGCCTTTCACCGGGCCGCTATCGATTTTTGGTGCGCGCGGTCAACTCTGAGGGAGTTGCCAGCACTCAGCCCGCGACCGTGACCTTCACTATTCTTCCACCCATTTGGCAACGCTGGTGGTTCGTTACTTTAGTCGTGCTGATGCTGCTCCTGCTGATCTATTTTGCTTACCGTTATCGACTGCGCCGCGTGATCGAATTGGAACGGGTGCGCACGCGCATCGCTTCTGATTTGCACGACGACATCGGATCGAATCTTTCGCTAATCGCCGGCTTGAGCGAAATGTTGCGTCAACAGGCACGACAGGTCGATTCACAAATAACCGAGCGACTCTCAGTTATTGCCAATGCTTCACAGCAATCAGTCGAGGCGATGGGCGACATTGTCTGGGCTGTGAATCCGAAACGCGACAACGTCATTGATCTGGCGCATAGAATGCGACGGTTCGCCAGTGACAGCTTTACGGCGCGCAATATTCAATTTCACTTCAATGCGCCCAAAGCGGATAAGAATGTGAAGATTGATGCTGAAGTGCGTCGCGAGGTATTTCTTGTTTTTAAGGAAGGCATCAACAACATCGCAAGGCATTCTGGATGTGAAACGTCTGAAGTCGCGCTTAAGACCGAGCGTGGGAATATCATTTTGGAAATGAAAGACGACGGAACAGGTTTCGATCAGGCCAACGCCGATTCTGGTCAGGGATTAGACAGCATGCGTCGCCGCGCTGAAAAACTGGGCGGAACGCTCGAAGTGATTTCCAGGCCAAACGTGGGCACGACTGTGATCTTGAAAGCGCCAATTGGCCGCCGAAGTTGAAGTCTCGACTGTGAGAATTCACAGTGACTAGTAAACGCGTCCGTCGTAAGCTGGGCATGCACCCTGCACCAGACAAGCCGGAGAAACGGATCGTGTCAAATCAAAAAGAATCAGAAGGCGTCGCTTCCGCGGCTGCGGAGACGGGCCTGCTTTCGGTCGCGATCATCGAGGACCACCGCGAATTCCGTAATTATCTGACTTCCCTCGTGAGTGGCACGGTTGGCTTCCGCTGTACAGGCAGTTTTGGTTCAGTCGAAGAGGCTCTCCCCAGGATAAAAGCCACGGTACCCGATGTGATGCTGATCGACATTGGCTTACCGGGCATGAGCGGCATTGAGGGGATACGCATTTTGAAAGAGCAATACCCCAAGATGTTGCTACTTACGTTGACGGTTTTGGATGACGACCGCAGGATCTTCGACGCGCTGTGCGCCGGGGCTTCGGGTTATTTGCTGAAGAGAACAGAGCCGGCGCGGCTGGTTGAAAGTGTGAAAGAGGCAGCCAATGGAGGCGCCCCCATGTCGCCCGAAGTGGCCCGCCGCGTGGTTAGCTTGTTTCGTAAGATTCGCCCGCCGGATAGCGCCGAATATGGCCTCACGCCTCACGAAGTGCGAATTCTGAAGTTACTGGTCGAAGGCCACAACTACAAAAGCGCCGCTGCCAAACTTGGTGTAGCGCCCACGACAATAAACTTCCACCTGCAGAATATCTATCAGAAACTACAAGTTCATTCCAAGACCGAAGCAGTAGCGAAAGCTTTGCGCAACCGGCTCATCTGAAAGTCATCCGCAGATTACGCAGATTAGCCGGACAGAAGTCGTTGCAGTTTTTCCCGGCGAGCCTATCGGCCTACGGGTCCTCCCCCAATATTTTCTGCGTAATCTGTGCAATCTGCGGATTGGAACGATACTGTGAAGGTTCACGGTGACCTGAAGTCGCGCGTCAAATAATCTCTCCTACTCCCCGACGGAATTTCTGCAAAGACTGAGAACAATCCAACTGTAGGAGGGCATCATGTCGAATAATCCATGGGAGATCTTGCGCAATGAACAGCGCCAAAGTGGGTTCACGCTCATCGAGCTAGTCGTGGTGATCGCGATCATCGCGATACTCATCGGGCTGCTGCTGCCCGCGGTTCAGAAAGTGCGCGAAGCTGCAAACGAACGGCACTGCACCGTGAAACTGCGGCAAATAGCCTCGGCCCAGAAGGCTTTCTTCAGCACTCACGGAGCTTATTCAGCCTCCCTCGACGAGCTCGGCCTGGGCGGAGAGTTTCCGTGCGCCGACCCGACGAACTGCGCACACAGGCAGAACAACGGATACTTCTACGAGATCCTCTTGGGTCAGTCGGGCCAGAGCTTCACAGCAATGGGCAAGCCCGCCGCTGTCGGCAAGACCGGTTCTGCCAAGTTCACCATCGACCAAACCGAAGCATTGGGTTCGGCTCCGATCCAGGAGGCAGAGGCGGCGCGTCAACAGATGTTCGACGACATCAATGCCGAGGCTCTACAGACGCTCTTCGGGTTGATACTCCAGCGTCCGGGAGACGTCTCGCAGATTGCCAGTCGGCTCGAATCGCGCGACACGTTGCCCGACACTTTCAACGGGCTCGATATCAACAACGACGGACGCGTGTCGTTCACTGATATGCTGAATTACAACGGTCTCGGCGCCGAGGTGATAAGTCCATTCATCGCGACCGTCGCTCAGAAGATGCAGTTAGGCGCCGGCGGCGAAGACGTCAGTCTGCTGCCGGGAGTCAGTCTGAGGATGCTCCGGCCGTCTTCTCCGTGCGGCGATGTAAGGCTTCTGCAAGCAAACATAAACGGCTTAGCTAATGACCCGACAGCCGTTGAGTACCTTCCCGCATTCGCTGATGGGAGCGTGCGAATCGCGGGAGACGAAAAGCATGAACAGGAGAATGTCCGCTTTAGCCAGGCGACGTTCTTCGCTCGTCTTACCCAGCCGGTTTCACAAGACCCGGCAGCCGCGAGGGCCTGGGGAGGAACATTTACGCTTACTGCTATCAATGACAACGGGATCAATGGCTTGTTGATTGGAGTAATACGACCGTTCGATCCGGCGGCGAATGCGCAACCGACACTCGACGGCATAGTCATCGCAACTCGCGCCACTGGTCTATGGGCAGGTGCAGTAGGAACTGGAGACGCGACCATCAACTGGGGCGACCAGAGCTTGAACGGACCATTCAGCGGTCAACTCAAATTGGTGCCGGCGGTGCAGCGAAGGGTAAGAGACTAGCAACGGCTGTCAGTGAGCCGAATTCTTATTTCTGCTGAAGGAGGGTGAGATGCTAATTCCAATCCGCTTCCTGGCTCGCTTGCTGCTATTTGTCTGTATGTTGCTCTTCGCCTCAAGCCTTGCTGCTGGACAAAGTATCAAACCGGACAATACGCCGAGCACCACGACGATAATAACCGCCACGGCCACTGAAGACCGGGTGCGCTTTGCCGCGCCCGGGTTGGTCGTGCAGATCCGAGTGCAGGTGTTATCCGACGCCGGCCAGGTACTCTTTGACACGGAGACCAGGGGCAATGTGTTCGATTGGTCCGGGCAGGACGGCACAGGTCAGCGACTGGCTGATGGTAATTACCTCTCCGTGGTTACGATCAAGAGCCTGTCCGGCCGCCTGAGCCAAAAGATTTGCGCCATCCAACTAACCGGCGAGAAAATTGATTTGCAGTCAATTGATCGATCACAACTAACGCCGTCGCAGCAGCAAGTGGTCGGCCCGGTTGAAGACGAATCGGCGATCAGTGTGTTGCAACTCGGAGAGGTGAAAGCACTCACAACTGTAGATCACAACGGCAATCAAGGAGAGTTGACGCGTACCACCGGCGCCCTGTCTTTCCGGCTGGGAGATTTCTTCAGCGGCAAAGATCAGGAGCAGATGCGCCTCACGGAGGAAGGCAACTTAGGCATTGGAACTGACAAACCCCAATCGAAGCTCGACGTGGCCGGCGACATTCGCACGACGGGCGCACTACGGGCCCGGAGTATCGAGTTTCCAAACGGAACCGTCCAAACCTCCGGCCAGAGTGGCAAGCTCGATGCGCAAGGTAACGTCGTACCTAGCGCCACGGGGACAGGCACGCAGGATCAGCTGGCGAAGTGGACTGACAACTCAGGCACACTTGGCGACTCGCTGTTATCAGAGTCGGGAGGCAACATCGTCAACAATGGCGCCAGCATTCAGATGACCGCGGCGGCCAGCACTTCGGTTGATACTAACCTGATCTTCGTGAACGGGAACGACCGCACCACGGGCGTGATCGCCTCGAGCACTCCGTCCTTCCAGGCTGCCAACGGTCCCTACTTCGCGATGCGCGGCAATCAATACAGTGCGTTTACGGGACAGCGAGGATTGTTCGCCATCTCGGCGGGCAATGTCTCGTCACCAACGGGCAGAGAGGGCAGTGTGATCTTCAATACAGGTCCCGATCAGATAAGGATGATCGTCAGCAACAATGGCAATGTTGGTGTCGGCACGACTACCCCAGGCTCATTACTGGATGTCGCGGGCAACATCAACACCAGCACGCAGTACAACATCAGCGGCAATCGTGTACTGGCAACGCCAGGAACAAATAACACCTTCGCCGGTGCGGGTGCAGGTGCGGTTACTACGGGTACTGACAACACCTTCGTCGGCTTTAACGCGGGCAATGCCAACACCACCAATGTCAATTTTCCCGCAAACGAGAATTCTTTCTTTGGAAGTCGTGCCGGGGAAGCAAACACTACCGGAATCCGCAACGCTTTCTTTGGCGCCAATGCGGGGCGTTTCAACACCACCGGAAACGACAACTGCATTTTCGGAGACCGCGCCGGCGTGCTAAATAACGGAGGCGCGAACGCCATCTTTGGCACCGGCGCCGGCGCCGCCAACACCACCGGATCCATCAACTCTTTCTTTGGCAGAAATGCGGGCAATCAAAACAGCACCGGAGCCAACAACTCTTTCTTTGGCGGCTTGGCGGGCAATAACAACACCACGGGATCGAACAACTCTTTCTTTGGAGAAAATGCCGGACTCTCCAACAGCGCAGAGAACAACAATACTTTCATTGGCGCAAATGCCAACGGCGTCGCCGGCATTATTAATGCCGCGGCCATCGGCGCCAACGCGCAGGTATTGGCAAATAACTCGCTGGTACTGGGTAGCATCAACGGCGTCAACGGTGCGAATGCTGATACCAACGTCGGCATCGGGGTGACGAGTCCGGAACAAAGGTTGACCGTTGGAGGTGGCGTAAATGTGGATCAGAACAATGTTAACTCAGGGTCCATTGTGAACGGTCTTAATTTCGGCCATGCGAGCGGCGAAGGCCTCGCGTCAAACCGAAATGCCGGCGCCAATCAATTTGGATTGGACTTTTACACGTTTTTTCTGAAGCGCATGAGTATTACGCAGAGCGGAAACGTCGGGATTGGGACAAGCAGCCCGAGCGCAATCCTCGAGGTGCGCGACGGAACCGGATCATCCGGCAGTGGCGCGCACGTACAAATCGGTGAAGCCGCCCCTAACGCCGATGAGAAGCTGATAGCTTTCGGGAACGGGGGCTGCAATGGCGGTCCTTGCGTCTATCTGGGCGAGCAGGATGCCAATGATCGGATGGTTTTACGAGCCGGCACTTTTCGGGTTAAAGGAGGCAACTGGAATCCGGACATCGATAATTCTATTCAACTGGGCCAGCCAAGTAACCGCTGGAGCGAAGTCTGGGCGGCGAACGGGACGGTCCAAACTTCAGACGCGCGCCTCAAGCAGCGGATCACAAACCTCAACTACGGTCTTAGCCAGGTGTTGCAACTGCGACCCGTGACGTTTCAGTGGAAAGCCGGCAGCGACCGTCGCACTCACGTTGGTTTGATCGCGCAGGAGGTCGAACCCGTCATGCCTGAGATGATCGAAAGAGCAGGCGACGCAAATGCGCCTCTGGGCATGAACTACAACAATCTGATCCCCGTGCTCATCAAAGCAGTTCAAGAACAGCAGACCTTGCTCAAGCGCAACGAGGCGGCGATCACGAAGCTGCGGATTGAGAATGAAAAGCTCAACCACCGCATCACCGCGTTGAACAAGAATTCACACCGGAGAAAACGATGAGATCCATCCGAGCGTTCAAAGGGAAAATTATGACAATTCAATCCGGACGAGCCGCAGTTCTGCTCGCGATAGGCGCATCACTCCTCGCGGCTTGCAGCATGGGACAGTTGAGAGGCGAATCGGGAAGCCGGACAACTTCTGGATCTGACAAGCGGTCCACAACCAGCGCCGGTTTCACGCCTTCGAGCGATGCGCGCAAGGACGTCCGGGAGGCCCTACAGAGATTGCAGACGGCTTATCCCTACCGCTTGACGGAAACAATGTCAGCGACAGCGAACGGGCAAACGGCGATGCCGGAAAGCACGCGCGTCGTTGAATTCGCTGCGGCTGATCGCACGCACATGAAATGGACTGGTGGACCAGGCGGCACTATCGAAGCGATTAGCATCGGCGACAGACACTACTGGTTTGCGGACGGTAAGTGGACCGCAGGAACCGTGCCATCGTCCCGCGGGGCAGACCGCGGCGCTGATTTCGCAAATAAACTCGCCGAAATGGTGAAAGAAGTGAAGTATGTCGGGCCAGAGACCATCAACGGTGTGTCGTGCTACGTCTACACGGGCACTTTTGAGACAACCCTCGGAGGGCAAAGTCTTGCCGGTACAGCCAAGGTCTGGATCGGCGCCGATGACGGACTCATTCATCAAAGCGACTCAGACTCCAGGATTTCGACTTACGCAAATAAGTCGCACATCATCTATGAATACAACGTGGACGTCAAAATTGAGAAACCGTCGATGTAGCAGCATCGTGTCCTCTAACGCACTTGAGTAAGTTCCGAGTAAGGGCAGTTCAGTTGGGCTGCCCTCTTGTTTACAACAATCTCGGCGCGAGCATGACTACCATGCTGCTTGAAATGTTTGGTCCGATTGCAAATTGCATCGTTAACAAGGAAACTGATGTTTTCGTTATCCGCCATTCTCTTTGATCCGATGCAATGCCAATCAAGAGCTCCATAATGATCACTGGCTCGCGCGACGTTGATCGCGAAACGGCGCGCACACTATTCGAGCAACATCTATCGTCGTTTCTATCTCAAGGTCGAACCTGGCTGGTTGGCACTGCTCGCGGGATCGATCACTGGGCGATGGAATGGCTGATCGAGAATAGTGAAAGCTGTTGGGCCGTGGTTCC
>JBDUAQ010000120.1:0-10064 GCA_040004575.1 bacterium | reverse complement strand
AATAACCGTGAGCAGAAAGGCCACAATTCTCATCGTGTTATGGTTTCCTTTTTAGGAAGGGATCGAAAGAAACTGCGGCGTTATTCTCGTCTATTGGCAAGGGATATTCAAGGCGAAGGACTGCAACGCTCAGTGCACAGGTTTCCCGGTTAGCTTACCAATTTCGCGCCAGGTAATCAGCTTGACGTTATTCTCTTGAAGCGATTTCCGAAAAGCATCGCTGGTCACAAAATCGAAATCGCGCTGCCGCCATTCAGCACCCCAGTTAGGATGGTCGAAAGCGACGCCCTTCATCTCTTCGTCGGCGTATGCCAGATGGACGATCATATCCGTAACGCCAGGTTGCAAGCCTTTGATTGCGTCGGTATAGAACCTGGCCCAGTCTGCGGGAGTGACGTTTGGTTCGATACTGATAGTCCGATCAAGGACTACGTCATCCGGGCTCAGGAGCGAAGGCATGAATGCCGCTCTGCTAAACCACTCTTTAGACACTCTTACAGGCAGCTTATTTTCGCGTGCTACGCGCAGCAGCATCTCGAACAAGGCGCTGGTTTGGTAGAGCGTGCCCATATGAGAATCGAGATGCGTGGGTTGAATGCCGAGGGCCATGGCGCGCGCAATCTGTGCGCGAATTTCTGCTTCTGCCTCTTTGACATCCACGTGCGCCGCGGCCTCGTTTTCCAGCGGATAAAGATACCCGCTACTGTCCAGCAGCGAGGGCACACGTTCCTTTGAGAGAACGGGACCCCAACGTACCAGACTCCATTCACTGGTCAACGTCAGGTGCAAGCCGAGATCGGCGGTTGGATGGGTGCGCGCGTAAGCTGCTATCTCGGGCAGCCAGGGGCAGGGAATCATAATGCTCGCAGAAGTAACCGCTCCGCTCTCCAACGCTTTAATCGAAGCGCTGTTGATGGAGTGCGCGGCCCCCAGATCATCAGCATGCACGATGAGCAGTTTTGCATCGCGCGAATAGCCAAGGCGCTCCGCCAAAGTTTTCACCTCGGTTCGTGGTTGCGACGCCGCTGTCCGATAGACTGTCGTATCCATCGAAGCGACAAGCAACATTACAGCGGCGACAAGAAGGTTTCGTCTCATGTTTTCACCTGCAGGTATCGCAAACTGTTAGTTTGCGAAGCGCGGTTACACGGCGTTGCGTAGTCCGATTCGCGCGCCGCTTAATTTGTGCGAAAGTTACGTTTCTCCGAATGAAATGTCAAACAATTACGAGGCAGTAGCCCAACCGTTTAGGGGGTGCCAATGATGCGGATGGCGCCCTCCCTCATGGTCGGGCTACTACCCCCGATAAGTTGAGCGATGCGCAAATAAGACCCTTTACAGATCGAATTGTTCAGATATGATGGTGCTCCAAAAGACGATCCCGCATCCATGAGCTCTGCACCCCTAAAGAGTGAAAGAGAAGACGCGCCGCTGCTGAGGCGTTTCGGACTGCTCCAGGCCACGGCCTTGAACATGTCGAACATGATCGGCGTGGGCCCGTTCATAACTATTCCGCTCTTGCTGACGACGCTCGGTGGTCCACAAGCGATGTTGGGGTGGCTGGTGGCCGTCTTAATCGCGATTCCTGACGGGATGGTATGGAGCGAGCTGGGCGCCGCCATGCCAGGCTCGGGAGGCACCTACCTGTATCTGCGCGAGGGCTTCGGCCCCCAGACTTTCGGCAGGCTCATGGCGTTCCTCTTCATCTGGCAGTTCATTCTCAGCGGACCATTGGAAATAGCCTCGGGCTATATCGGCTTCGCGAGATATACCGGTTATTTCTGGCCCGGAATGACGTCGCGAGTAACGCTGCTGGTGGCGGCGTCAGTCGGTTTAATAAATATTGCATTGCTCTATCGCCGCATTACCTCGATTGGCACGATTACCGTTAGTCTGTGGATCGGGACGTTACTGACTACGCTGGCAGTAATCATAACGGGAGCAATGCATTTCAGCGCCGCCCGCGCCTTCGATTTTCCGCCAGGCGCGTTTCATTTCTCACTTGGCTTCCTGTTCGGTCTGGGCGCCGCGTCGCGCATCGGTGTTTACGACTACCTCGGTTACTACGACATCTGTTACATCGGCGACGAAGTTAAAGATCCAGGCCGCACGATTCCGCGCTCGATCATCATTAGTGTAATCGCGGTGGCGATTATTTACCTGGCAATCAATCTTTCGATTATCGGGATTGTGCCGTGGCGAGAAGTTGTGCCGTTTGACGCTCATCCCGAATCGGGCTTTGTGGTGTCTATTCTGATGGAAAAGATTTACGGCCCTAAGGTCGCGACGCTCTTTACGGCAATGGTCCTTTGGACGGCATTCGGATCGGTCTTCGCTCTCTTGCTCGGTTACTCCCGTATTCCTTATGCGGCCGCCCTGGATGGTTACTTCTTCAAAGTGTTCGGCCGGCTTCATCCCACCAAGCGATTTCCTTACGTCGCGTTGATCGTGCTTGGGATAATCTCGATCATTTGTAGTTTCTTTTCGCTTGACCTGGTGATTGACGCGCTGATTTCAACGCGCATACTGGTCCAATTCATCGGCCAAATCTTCGCGCTCATACTGCTCAGAAAGCGTGCGCCTGATATGTCACGTCCGTACAAGATGTGGCTTTATCCGGTTCCCAGTTTTATCGCGCTCATCGGTTGGATTTTTATTTTTGCGACTACCCGCTGGCAGGTTATTGTCCTGGGATTGGGCACGCTCGCGCTGGGCGCGATCTTCTTCTTTGTCTGGTCCTGGTATACCGAGCGGTGGCCATTTGTTCCTGTGACAGAGGGCGTTGGCAACTAACAATACGAGAGAGAACGATGGTGAAACTCTTAACGTCGGCAACCATCATCTTGCTTTTTTGGTGTGCTGGATTTACCAAAACCCAGGTCAAAAGGGAATCGCCCGCACCCGCAAGAATCTTTTTGCGGAAAGGGTGGGCAATTCAGTCATCTGCCAAGGTCAGAGAGAAAGGCGATGCTATTTCGCAAAATCAATTTCAGCCAAAGAACTGGTATCCGGCAACGGTTCCCTCCACGGTAGTGGGCACTCTGGTGGACGACAAAGTTTATCCGGATCCGTTCGTTGGCATGAATCTGCGACTCATACCCGGTTGCAGCTATCCCATAGGGGCAAACTTTTCACTCCGGCCAATGCCGGAAGACAGTCCCTTCCGCTCCTCATGGTGGTACCGAACAGAATTTCAAGTGCCTGCCAGCTATCTTGGAAAAAATATTTGGCTGCATCTGGATGGCATCAATTTCCGCGCGAACATCTGGCTCAACGGTGAACAGATTGCCAACTCAGATCAGATCGCCGGTACTTTTCGCCTGCACGAACTAGACATCCACGACGCGGCACGCCCGGGCACATCAAACACGCTGGCTGTCGAAGTGTTTCCGCAACAACCCGATGATCTCGGTTGGACCTGGGTGGATTGGAATCCCATGCCGCCCGACAAAAACATGGGAATCTTTCGCGACGTTTACTTCACCTCCAGCGGTCCGCTCACTCTGCGCTACCCTCAGGTAATCACGCATTTCGATCTACCGTCGCTTGAGACCGCACATCTCACTGTCAACGCTGAAGTCCATAACTCTTCAGATAACGAAGTTGAAGGAACATTAATCGGGCGCATCGAAGAAATCCGGTTCTCGCAGAAAATAAAACTTGGACCGGGAGATACAGAGTCCGTTTCCTTCACCCCCGATATGTTCCCCCAACTCAATCTTATTCATCCACGCGTGTGGTGGCCGGTCCAGCTTGGGGCGCAGGATCTTTACGATCTTCAGATGGAGTTGGAAGCTGACGGTAAAGTGTCTGACCGCCAAAAGACGCGCTTTGGAATTCGAGAGACCACCTCGGAAATGAACAGCGAGAATCACCTGGTTTTTAAGGTCAACGGCCGAAATGTTCTTGTTCGCGGAGGCGGCTGGGCTTCTGACATGTTTCTTCGCTTCAATCCCGAAAGACTGCGAACTGAGTTTCAATACGTCAAAGACATGAACCTGAACGCGATTCGTCTGGAAGGCCAACTTCAGCCAGACTCCTTTTATGATCTGGCCGACGAGTATGGAATTCTGATTATGGCTGGATGGTGCTGTTGCTCCCATTGGGAGCACTGGCAGTACCGGAACGATTACAAGGAAGGACCAGTCTGGGACAAAGAGGATTACGATATCGCTGCCAAATCGCTGGCCGATCAGATCAGACTCTTAAGAAATCATCCGAGCCTGTTGGTTTGGTTAAATGGCAGCGACAATCCGCCACCCGCGGAGGTCGAGCAGATGTACGTGGGCGTTCTCAAGAAATATCAATGGCCCAACCCTTACCTCTCTTCGGCCACGGCTAAGCGAGCGGAATTTAGCGGCGCCAGCGGTGTCAAGATGGAGGGTCCGTACGAGTGGGTGCCGGCTTCATATTGGCTGCTTGATAAAAATGCCGGCGGCGCTCATGGATTTGCGACCGAGATTAGCCCTGGCCCAGCCGTGCCTCCTCTGGAAAGTCTGCAGCGGATGATACCAAAGGAGCATCTGTGGCCCATCGATGAGTATTGGAACTATCACGCGGGCGGCGGTCAGTTTAAGAATGTAGATGTTTTTACGGCCGCTTTGAATGCGCGTTATGGCCCCGCCAAAAATGTGGAGGACTATGCAATCAAATCACAGTTGATGACCTACGAAGGGCAACGTGCGATGTTTGAGGCGTACGCCGGCAACAGGTATACAGCTACTGGGGTGATTCAGTGGATGCTGAACAACGCCTGGCCCTCACTGATTTGGCATCTGTATGACTACTACTTGCTGCCTGCCGGCGGTTACTTCGGAACCAAGAAGGCCAATGAACCAATCCACGTCCAGTATTCTTACGACGACAAAACTGTAATGGCTGTGAATACTACCTCGCAGCCGCAACGAAACTTAAGGTTGACGGCCCAGGTATATGACTTAAACCTGGTGGAGAAGTTTTCCAAGGCGACCGATCTAGATTTGGCAGCGGATAGTAACTTTAAGGCATTTGCGATCCCGCAGATAGATGATCTGTCTGTCACATATTTTCTTAAGCTCACGTTGCAGGACGACAACGGTAAGAACATCAGTTCAAATTTCTACTGGCTATCAACGAAAGACGATGTGCTCGATGCGACAAAGGTCAAGTGGTACTACACGCCAGTGAGTTCTTATGCCGATATGACGCAGCTTGAAGAACTTCCCGCTGTTAAGCTTTCTATTTCCGGCAGTGCGGAGCGCTCGGGACAAAATCAGGTCGCTCGTGTAACCGTGTCGAATCCTACTCGGAACCTGGCCTTCTTTGTTCGCCTGCAAATTAAGAAGGGCAACAAGGGTGCGGACGTACTACCCATCGTTTGGCAGGACAACTATTTCTCGCTAATGCCGGGAGAGCGCAGAGAAGTGACAGCGACATACAAGCTTAAGGATCTAGGCGCGGCGCGGGCATTTCTGAAGGTCGAAGGTTGGAATAGCATACCAGTCACCATTCCCGTAACGACAAATAGTAAGCGTTGAGGAATGGCAACCGTCCGTGAGGGCGGAGTTACGATTGACAGAATAGTCTTGAGGCCCGCTGGGGCCGACACCCCGGTGCCGCATCTTCTAGCGCTCACCTTGTCAATCTCGTGCACCCACGCCCTTACGGACATGACTAGGGACTTGCGGCTCTTCGAGCCTGTGTGAGAATTACGGAAGCTTTAACTTACTGCGTAATTCGATCTGTTCAGAGGAGTGCCCTACGAGTATGTCGTACTCTCCCGGATCAGCTCGCCACTGCTTTCCGTTGACGTCGTAATAAGAGAACGCGCGAGTGTCGAGTGGAATAATCACTCTGTGAGTCTCTCCGGGACGGAGAGTCCCCTTCCAAAAGCCTTTCAGTTCCTTCGCCGGCCGCTGCACTCTTGCGTTGGTCTCTCCAATATATAGTTGTGCAACCTCCGCGCCTTCGCGGGCACCTGTGTTCTTTATGTCAAACGAGACTTCGTAGCGGGGCCCGTCTTTTGTCATTGCGCCGGAGACAGGTTTCACGGTCAGATTGCTGTATTTGAAAGTGGTATACGAAAGACCGTAGCCGAAGGGGAAGAGAGGTTTCGTGTTGTTTTTTTCGTAACCCCGATAACCGACGAACACACCCTCTTTGTAGATGACGCGATTTGTGCCTGCGTCCGGATAGTAATTGTCGTGCGTTGGGTTATCTTCCCAACGTCGCTCGAATGTGATCGGTAAACGGCCCGAGGGGTTCACGTCGCCGAAAATCAGCGCAGCCAATGCCGTGCCGCCCTCCTGCCCGGGATACCAGGCCTCGACAAAAGCAGGAACTCGATTGAGCCATGCTGTTGTGTCCACGCTGCCGCCGGAAGTAAGGACAACGATGGTGTTCTTATTGACGCTTGCGATTTCTTGAATCAACTCGTCTTGGCCGGGAGGAAGTTGAAAGGTTCGGTCTGCGCCTTCGCTTTCGGTCTCCGGGTCGAAGCCAACGGCAATCACAACCGCGTCCGCTCTAGTCGCGAGCTTCCTCGCTTCCTCGCGGACGAAACTGCCGTGTCGCACGACTGCAAGTCGAAGTTTTGTTCCCAGCCAACCGGATCGGCCGTGCTGCTCAAACACTATCTTGTGCTGTGTCGCCTCCAATGTAGTTGTGACAGAACCGAGGAGTGCCTTAGACGTTGTCCAATTGTCCAGCACTAATTTGTCATCGAGATAAAGTCGGTAATAGCCGCCATCCTCGCCGGTTGACTGGACAAAGATGTCGTAGCGCCCGGCATCGGGCGCGACGTAGTAGCCGGTCCAGCGTGATGATGCAGTATTCTCCGGAAAATGCGACGACTGCGGACCGAAGTTAATGTGCCTTTCTGAACGTGTCACGACCGGAGTTCCTTCCAGACTGTGCGTAGTAAAGTATTCCACGCGCAGCCCCGGTTCTCCATTAGTTTGCTCGGTTGAGAAATCGGTCGCCTCGGCCATCTCACTCAGAGACGAGATGCCGCGGTCGTAGTGCACCTGCGCTGAGGTACCCAGGTAATTGCTAAGTCCCTCGAGATAACTCGTGGCCGCAAAGGATTCGACTCGGGCGCTCCCGCCGCCGACAGGTACAGCCGGATAAGCATCTGGGCCAATAATGGCGAGGGTTTTGGTCTTCGACTTGCTTAGCGGCAAGAGATCGCGATCGTTCTTCAACAGCACCATGGCTTCGCTTGCAGCCTCGAGCGCAGTAGCTCGGCCCTGCTGATTGAAACGAGGAATAGAAGAATCCGTTTGCTCGCGGTCCAACCAGCCGAATTGAATTGCAGTACGCAGGATGCGACGTACCTTATCATCGATCGTGGCGATGCTTACGTTGCCGTCTTTTATGGCGGCCAGCAATATCTTCCGGTTCAGATATGCGCCGAAGGGCATTTCCAGATCCAGTCCGCCATTCGCAGCGGCCACGCCGTCGTAGGTTGCGAACCAGTCCGACATCATGATGCCGCGAAAGCCCCATTCATTCTTGGCAACGTCCGTGTTCAGGTATCCATTCTGTGTCAGGTGCACGCCATTGGTAAGGTTGTAAGAATCCATGATCGCGCCGACATGCGCTTCCTTTACGGCTGCTTCGAATACCGGCAGGTATATCTCGCGCATTGCCCGCTCATCTATGATCGCATCCGTATTGTGACGGTCAAACTCTGAATTGTTTCCCATGTAGTGCTTGACGGTGGCGCTGACGCCCTGGCGCTGGACGCCCTTGATATATCCAACCGCGATCCGCGAAGCCAGAAAGGGATCTTCGCCGAAGTATTCGAAGTTTCGCCCATTCATAGGCGCCCGATAAATATTCACACCAGGTCCCAGGAGGAAATGAACTCCTTTGGCTCGTGCATCTCGGCCTATTTCGGCGCCCACGCGCTCGGCCAGTGTCGCGTTCCAGGTCGCGGCCAAGCCGATGCCGCCGGCCATGGCGGTAGCTGGTCCATAGTTGCGCACACCGATTGGGCCATCGGCCATTTTCATACGAGGTACACCAAGCCGTGGAACGCCGCGGATAAAAAAACCGTCCACTCCGCCGAGCAGGTCGATCTTTTCCTCAAGCGTCATCTGACTGAGCAGGGCATCGACGCGGCGCTCAACGTCCGTTTGAGTGGGCCAGGTTGTTTGACCAAAGTTAGGGATTACGTTGAAGATGAGAAGGGATAGAGCAGCAATCACCGAACAGGGTTTTCGCATGGTTGTGTTAGTCTGCACGCCGCGATTCACAACACTTGGCGTAGATCCGGCAGTGCAGAAGCTCCTTAGTTTGTGGATTCACGAAATTGTATGATGTGGTCCATAGCTGGTCAATTGTTTTGTGCGCCGTCCGTTGTTTTAAGTCAACAGCGTATGACCGCTGGGGAAGTACCGACGACGCGGTGAAGCCTTCTCTAAGATTCGGGCTATTAAGCGAACAGCTTGTCCAAAATGAAGCCACTAAAAATCGGTATCACCGGTGTGCGCGGCATTGTCGGCGAGACGTTCACGCCCGAGGTAGCGGTGGGATTCTCACAGGCTTTCGGTACCTATATTGATGGCGGACGCGTTCTTGTTTGCCGGGACACGCGCGCGTCCGGTCCAATGGTCCGCTCGGCAGTTGTAGCGGGACTGCTCGCTGCTGGTTGTGAGGTGACAGATCTGGGGATTTGTCCTACTCCGAGCTTGCAGTTGGCAGTAACCTGGCTTGAAGCTGAGGGTGGCATCGCGATCACCGCCGGCCACAACCCCGCCCAGTGGAATGCGCTAAAGTTTGTGCGCAGCGATGGCCTTTATTTGAATCCCG
Organism: bacterium; assembly: GCA_040004575.1. GTDB lineage: Bacteria > Acidobacteriota > Blastocatellia > Pyrinomonadales > Pyrinomonadaceae > PSRF01. The sequence goes on along the minus strand of JBDUAQ010000120.1, from coordinate 1,271 downwards.
TGCAAGCCGAAGAGCTCCTGGACATTTTCCACCAGGGAGAGTTTGCCAAGGCCCGGTGGGATCAGATCCAGACGGACATACAACAAAAGGATCCAATCGAACACCATGTCGAATTGCTGAAGAATGCTTTTGATATCGTCGCGATCAAGAGCCGGCGCCTTAAGGTTGCGGTCGACTGTTGCAACGGAGCTTGTTCCCGGCTAATCCCGCGCTGGCTTGAGGAACTAGGTTGCGAGGTCCTGGCGATCAATGATGATCCCCGCGGCAGCTTTCCACACCGGCCTGAACCAACGGTTGAGACGATGGACCAGCTCGGCGCGCTTGTTAAAGCCGGCCACGCCGATATCGGTTTCGCTCACGATGCTGACGGGGAACGGCTGGGGATCGTGACTGAGCTGGGCCAACCACTCTCGGAAGAATTGACCCTGGCACTGGCGACCAGGATTCGTCTCGAGCACAAACAGGGCACGGTCGTAACTAATGTTTCAACCACGGGGGCCATCGAACAGATAGCGTCCCGATATGGGGCGACGGTGATCCGCACGCCGGTCGGACAAACTTACATCTCCGAAGGAATGCTTGAACATAACGCCGTCCTCGGCGGCGAAGGCAGCGGTGGCGTGACCGTTCCGGAAGTGCATTTGACTCATGACAGTGCCGCCGCGGTTGGTCTCATTCTCGAAGGCCTGGCGCACTCGAGCCCGGCGGTTTCGGAAATCGTTCGGCAGCTTCCCCAGTTGCTGATGTTGAAGCACAACGTATCTGTTGAACCCAATCTTCTGTATTCGGTGTTGCAGAACTTTCGCATAATAATTGAGCGTGAGCAGTTGGCTTATGATCTGACGGACGGGATTAGGGCAGTATTACCCCAGGGCTGGATACACGTCAGGGCTTCGAACACGGAATCCATGATTCGCATTATTGTCGAAGCTGAAGATGTTACTAGCGCCCATAACCTGCTCGACTGGGTGCGAGATCGATTGAATAAGTGATCGAACTTATTGGCGGGTGATTAGAGAAGTGAGAGCAATACCAACTCTGAAGATCGGCATTTCCGGTGTTCGCGGAGTGATCGGGGAATCACTGACGCCTGGCTTGCTTACGCGCTTTGCGCAAGCCTTCGGCACCTACGTTGGAGCGCGAACGATTGTCATTGGGCGCGATCCACGCACCTCGGGAGAAATGGTCAAGCAGGCTGTCATCGCTGGCCTGCTCTCAAGTGGCTGCCGCATCCTCGATATCGGTATGTGTCCCGTACCGACGATTCAACT
>JBDUAQ010000119.1:0-10078 GCA_040004575.1 bacterium | reverse complement strand
CGGAGGCCAGGAGTTCGACCCTCCTCTGCTCCACCAATAACACTCACAATCCCAACATTTACAATTGTGAGTCGGAGTGCATTGATTTTTCCAAGTGGTCAATACGTGGCCAGAAAAAACAATACTCAATAGCAGCAAATGGGAAAGAACCGGAACGGATGGCAAAACTCACGGCCTTCTATCTGGTCGCAACTTACGAAACACCAAGAGTTAAAGTGTTTGTGTGTAATGCGGAGGTCTGGTGCATCTGACTCAGAGCGAGAAGTGCTCCACCCTGACGCAGTCGTGTGTGAAGTCAGTTAACTGGATGGAAGCCGAGGTCATAGCAGTCATGCCCGCGCCTCAGCGTCACTTGTTGCAATCCTAGCCAACGCCGTCGATGTAGATAACGCTTTCGAACTGGCTCCCCTTAACTCCCTGATGTCAGTCTGACGGTAGTAAATTGTTTGAACTCCCGCGACGACGGACGTATAGTGGGTCTGCTATTGGCTTGGCTGAGTTCTCATAGAGTCTGCTTCCTTGCAGACTGGCTAAATCCAGCCGCCAGTTTTGTCTACAAGTTCTCAACTACCGAGCAGCCTGATAATTTCGATGATTAAAGCCGCTTTGATCGCTACCTTAATGACACCCCCGTCGCCCTCTGGCGTGGAGTTGGCGGCACTGCCAGATTCCATAGACTGGTTGGAGGTACGAGCCGACCTGGTTGGAGATATCAACCCCGATTGGCTACGCGCGCATTTCAAAGGACGGCTCCTTTATGCGTTACGAAGTCGTGAGGAAGGCGGCGAAGCCTTAGAATCACTATCCGAGCGCCACCGTCGTTTACAGAACGCGGCCCTCCATTACGATCGGGTCGAATTGGAAGCGAACAAGGATTTCTCTGCTGAGTTGTTAACTAGAATTGCGGCAGAGCAGCGCCTAATCTCTTGGTACGGACCAGCTTGTGACTTGTCAGAACTCAAAGTACGGTTCGCGCAACTCTGTTTGGTGCCGGCGACAAATTATAAAATGATCAGCCGGTGTGAAAGGATCAGTGACGAGTTTACGCCGTTGTCCCTTCTGAAATCCCTATCTCGTTCGGACACCATCGCCTACTCTGATGGCCCACTTGGATTCTGGAGCCGACTGGTTGCGCTGCATCTGGGAGCGCCGGCTATCTACGGCGCGGTACCTCAGGGTGTTGCCATCCCTGGCGAACCTACCATCACTAAATTGATAGATGACTACTTCCTTCCTGAGCTGCGGCCGATAAAAGAAATTTTCGCGATTATCGGTAGCCCCGTGTTTCACTCGCTGTCACCACGATTGCACAATGCCGCTTATCGCGCGCTGAATTATCCAGGATTGTTCCAGCCGCTTCAGGTGGAGTCGTTTGAGGAGTTCTGGGAGTCGGTCGTCCTATCGAGAGCGTTTGATTCTCTGGGTCTTGCGCTCAATGGAATGACGGTGGCGTCTCCACACAAGGAAGCCGCGTTGCGGATTGCCAATAAAGTGAGTCCGATGGCACGGCAGGCAGAATCGGCAAACATCCTCGTCAGGAACAATGGCTGGTGGAAAGCTGACACTACCGATCCGGAAGTGATCTACATGGCAAGCCGGGAACGAAATGTTCAGGTGAATCGTAAACGCGCGGCGGTGATCGGTTGTGGCGGCGCCGGTCGCGCCATCGCTGCGGCTTTGGTTCAATCGGGAGCGGGAGTAACACTCGTCAATCGCGGCGCCGAACGCGGTAACCACGCTGCCGAACTGCTCAGTTTGCCCTACATCCCATTGCCGAACTTTGACGCCGAAGGCTACGACATCGTGGTCAACGCCACGCCCGTTGGCCGTGACACCGACGAAGTTCCATTCAGAGTGGAGAGATTGAACAACGATGCCGTGGTAATCGATCTGGTTTATGGTATGCGACCGACGCCGCTGGTTGGCAGTACACTCGCGCGCGAGCATGTTGTAATCGATGGCCGCGACGTGCTGTTGACGCAGGTGCTCCGGCAATTCCAAATGATGACGGGCGAAGAGATGTCGCCAATCATCGCGCCGGAGACATTGGGACGAACTACGGCTGTCGCGGGCGTCAATGTAGCGCAAACTGTTAGTTTGCGTTCGAGTTGAGTTGAGTGAATTCCGAGAAACGCAACTAACAGTTTGCCTTAGATAAAATGGTCACCGCGTACCTGAACAACGAGATTTACTCGCAACTGTGTCTCGAAAGCGAGCAACACGACCTCATTGACCGCGTCCGTGCGCTGGCACGCGACAAGTTTGGGCCGCGAGCCTCGCATTACGATCAGACCGCAACTTTCCCGGCGGAGGACTTTGAAGATCTATTCCGCGCCGGCCTGCATGCTCCAGTAGTTCCAAAGGAATTCGGCGGCCTTGGCCTTGGCCCTTATCGCGGTGATGTCTTCACCTTGTGGATGATGACCAAGGAGATCGCAAAAGCTGACCTTTCACTGGCTCGCTGCTGGGAAGGTCACGTCAATTCGCTGGTGTTGCTCGATGGCATGGCAAACGACGAGCAAAGGGCTCGCTGGTTTGAAGGAGTTGTCGAACGAGGTGACAAATGGGTCGCCTGGAGCGGGGAGCCCCAGGCGCGAAAGCCCGGAGAGTCCGTGCGTTTTGGAACAGCAGTTGAAAAAGTAACCGGTGGTTACGTCATCAATGGGAACAAAGGATTTGCAACGAGCGCTGGTGGTGCGGAAATGGCCATCCTGCTCGTCAACACAGCCGGTCCCGGCGGAGTTCGTCATGCGGACGCTGCCTCGCTGGACACCCAACTGATGATGGCGTGTGATCTTTCTGACAAGACCGTGAAAGTCGACTCGTCGTGGTGGGATCCCATCGGAATGCGCGGGACTGTCAGTCATGTAGTTCACTTTCATGGCACCTTTATTTCGGACGCCGACATTATTGGCCGTCCCGGACAGTACCTTAAAGAGGGATGGCAGACCTGCTTTATCCCACACTACGCCGCAACTTTTCTGGGAGCCGCGGAAGCTGCTTACGACTACGCTGTCGAATATGTCACCAACCAGAATAAGATTGATGATCCCTACGTACAGCACCACATCGGTCAAATGTCTGTGAACGTGGAGACCGCGCACCTGTGGTTAAAACATGTGGCGCGATTGTGGGAGACAGCAAAGTATCAGGAAGCTCAGATCGCCGGCAGCCGCGCTCGCCATGTCGTGGAGCATCTCGCTGAAGATTCCGTCAAACACTGCATTCGCGCATGCGGTGCGCGTTGCCTCATTCGGCCCAGTGTTCTCGAGCGCATCTATCGCGATCTTTCCTTCTACGTGCGTCACGATAATGACGACCACATACTGTCGATGATCGGTAAATCAGTTTTGGGACTTACTCACGATCCGTCGTTCTACAAGCCCTAATGGCAAGCGGGCCGAAGCGCGGGCCAGAGATATCGCGCTCATAATAAGACTGATTCCATGTTGTCCTTCTCCTGGCTGTCCAAACCAGACGGAGACTCAAATGCTCGATACAAAACGTAAGTATGGTCTTCAGATATGGTTGTTGGGACTTGGCTTTTATCTCTTCTACACACCTTACAGCGGCTTAACTAAAGCCTTATCGAACGGGCTTCTGCCCGGCACCCAAGGTCCGGTAAAAGGAACCGTATTGCTGCCGGTCTCGGCACTCGCCACGGCCGTGGGCATGCTGAGTTTCATCACGTTGATGGGGTGGTGGAAACACGCGGGACGACGTGAGTTCTTTGGAGTAAATATTCCGTTCCCGCGGCGGCTGACCTTTCTGTCAGGGGTCTGCATGGCAATCATAATGGGAACCACCACACTGGCGTTTAGTTTCGGTGGACTCTCAATTGTTCTGGTGCTGGTCCTGCTGCGGGGCGGCACGCTGATCATTGCACCTGTCGTTGACGCCATCGTTCACCGGCGAGTCCGTTGGTTCTCGTGGGCAGCAATGTTCATCAGTCTGATGGCGGTTTCTGTGGTGCTCGATGATGCTGCAAATTACAAACTCACCATAGCCGCGCTAATCGATGTAGCTGCTTACCTCGTCGCTTATTTCTTCAAACTACAATTCATGAGCAAGTTGGCCAAGTCAGACGAACGAAGCGCAACTTTGCGCTATTTTGTGGAAGAGCAAATGGTCGCTTCTCCGTTATTGGTGCTGGCGCTGCTAGCAATGGCTTTCATCGGTGCCGGCGATGTGATGACCAACTTTCGCGTGGGGCTAACGACGTTTCTCACGAGCCAGGCGGCTCTTTATGCTTCGCTGGTGGGCTTGTTCTATGCAGCTCTATGTGTCTGCACAACTTTGATATTTCTTGACCGCCGCGAGAACACCTTCTGCATGCCTATGCATTGCGGTTCCAGTATGCTGTCTGGCTTTACCGCAACTGCCCTGCTGGCCTATTTCTTCAACCAGAGCTCGCCAAGTACTGCCCAATTGATAAGCGCCGGATTCATGGTGATCGCTCTCGGTTTTCTGTCGCCGCTTCACCACTTCGATCGCGTGCTCGCGAAACTGAAGAAAATGCTGGCTCCAACACATCCCAACTTAAACCTTCGCCAACAACTCCCTGCCGGTGTATCAGATCAGGTGGACTTCAAAAACGCGCCGTACCTCGTTTTGTTTGTATGTAGTGGTAACACGTGTCGCTCGCCCATAGCTGCGACCATTGGCAAGGAGGAATTAGCCGCGCGCTTGCGGATACCGTTTGAAAATATCGACAGCGCCCGCCTGAAAATAATGAGCGCTGGTGTCTCCGCTAAAGTCGGAGAACCGATGACGGCGGAAGCGAAAGACGCCCTGCGTCAACTTGGATTTCATCCGAATGGTCATCGCGCTCGAAGTATGACTGCTGAGTTGGCCAATCAGGCAGAGAAGATTTTCTGTATGACCAACGCCCACCGAGAAGCTGTCGTCGCGCTGGGCCCGTCAGTTACCGGTAAGACGCAGTGTCTGGATCCGAATGGCGATATCCCGGATCCAATCGGCAGCGGCCTCGAATCCTATGTGCAATGCGCCCGCAACATCCACGGTCTGGTGCGACTCCGCTTCGATGAGATGTTTGTTTGACCAGAGGTAAGCATCCGCCGCCGTCATCGGCGTTATTGTCCGAGATCGTGGTGACTCAAGTGAGGTCTCTGATCGAATTTATACTCATCATAATCGCCGTTCTTTCTGACGTAGTGTAGAAACACCTGCACCTGCCGCTCACCTTCGAAAGGTTCTCTCCAATGCGGTATCTCGATCCCTTTGTAGACTAGAGCATCACCTGGTTCCAGTGCGATTCGGGTTACAGTCCCGGCGGCCTCGAGACAGAGTGGCCAAATATCCGAAGAATCATAACTAATGGGCAAGGTTGCGCTAACCTCACACGAAGGCCGGTCCATATGCTTTGCGAGTTCCGCGCCTTTGACGTAGATGCGCAAATAAGAATAGGTGGGATACAGCTCACAATTGATCACCTTCGATAGAACAGGAGTCACGATGTCCAGTAATGTTTCAGTGACTACCGGCGACCCGGCTGAGAATGCCTTTTCAACCTGTGTGTCGCCGTAGTCCAGACCTGAACTTGCCTCCAGCACCTTGATGTTCTCGGCAATGTAATCACACATCATCCGTGGGATGAACTGCTTTAGAACCACATAGCCCTTCTCTTCAAACATTTGGTCATATCCAATTGGGCTTGAAAGGGCGCTATCTGAGATATTCATGCTTCTTTACTCCCGCGGACCAATATTTCCAACCGCCCGGATATCAAAGGCTCTCCACGTCTTTGCGGCGAATCTTCCAGCCGCCGTCATCTACTGCTTTTAATTTTTGTTCGTCGATAAGTCCGCGCAAGTACTTAAGAGATAAACCAGAGAACTGAGATGCCTCTTCGAGGGTGAGGTACATTTTGACTGCAGGTTGCGGCCACTTCACTTGCAGTGCTTCTACTGCTTCAATCAGCCAACCCATATCAGGCTGATCATTAGGTTGGGCGGTGTCAGGTTCAACCGCCTCGTCGGCTGCAGGGGCTTCTCTAATCACCCAACCATTGACAGTGAAGCGACTATTCGCAAATTCGCCTGTGGGACACCGAACCGGCAAGACCTCGTGATCGTATGAACTCGGGAACAATACGAGGGTGTTTTGTCGCGGCGCGATCTTCCTCATACTTTGCTTTCCGGAATTCTGAACCTCGCCATCTTTCGAATTGTAGAGACAGAGTTGACCTCCGCTGAAAGCTTTCGGTTCAGTATGAAAATAGTAGACGTAGGAAACCTCGCGCAGGGGAATATCCAGAGGCTCAATTGAACTGTTGTCACGATGCACCTTAAAAAAATCGCCGTGATTGCTGGCAGTGATCTGAATATCCACGTTCGATATTGGAAACTCCTCGCGCTGGAACACTCCCAGAACCCTAGGAAGAAGAGCAAGTAGCCGCTCCCTGATTAATGCACCATAATCACCGAGATCGTACAAAACTCGCGACTTGCGATACGAAAGATCGGTTTCGGCATCGGGCACGCCGTCCGGTATGACAGTGCTCGGCGTGAAACTCGCTTCGTGGGTTAACACATAGTTCGTTAAGCCGCGCAGTTCGCGTTTAGTCAGGAAGTCACTGTTGACGAACACCTCAATGGATTTATTTCGTCCGCTCAGGGAACTGCGTCGTCGGACTCTGTTGGCAGGCTTTCGCGTTTGCTTACTAGGCATTGAGGTCATTCCAACTTAACAAGTGAAGTATATTGGAGTACTTTTTATCTCCCATCGCTGTCCGAAGTCAATGAGATTCAGCGGAAGCAGCAGGCGCAAGGTTCAAGCAAGCTAATATCAGAGTTCCTCAATGAAACTGATCGTATCTCAATTAGAAGCATGGACAACATACGTCAGCCGCGAGTTTTCCTACATCATTAGCCAGCTCATATCGACTTACGGGTGGCGGCACATCGAGATCGATAAATTATGGAATGGCAGAGGCACCGTTCAGGACCAGCTTATCGATGAGTTCGGGGAACTTCCGGACACTATAATATTCTGCGAGGCCTACGAACTCTTACACGCCCAGGCAAGGGATATCTATCGTCTCGGCTGTCGCAAATTCGTTTTCGCCGACGATCTGCATTGGTGGGACGACGAGATGAGACAGAGAAAGTCAGTAAGCTTCGCGTTATGTGACGGGATCTTGTCTACCTACGGATATGCGTGGTCCAGGTTTTACCCCGAATTCTGTGAAACAAAGAGAGTCGTGTGGATTCCCCATTCAGCCTCGCCCGATTTTATGCTTCCATACAATCCAGGTCCTGAGAACTCCATTTTACTTAGCGGTGCTATGAGCCGTTATTACCCTTTACGCCAAAAAATGAAAGCATTGCAGGGCGCCTACTCTATTGCCTGCCATGAACATCCGGGCTATTTCACCGGATATGATTATGAAAACGATCAGAATATTGGTCGTGGGTATGCCAAAACAATTAATAGATATCGGGCGGCTTTTACGGACAGCCTCATATTTGGTTATGTCGTTGCCAAATACTTTGAGATTCCGGCAACCGGCGCGCTTTTGCTTGCCGAGGATGCGGTTAGTGGCCCATTGCGGGAATTGGGGTTTATAGAGAATCGGCATTATGTGCCCGTGTCGAAAGAGAATCTGGAAGAGAGAATCCAATACGTTCTTGACGAGAAGAATCACGAAGAATTGGATCAGATCAGGAGAAACGGACAGGAGCTGGTTTGGGACAGACACAAGACCGCCGATCGGGCGAGGCAGATTGATAAGGAATGTAGCGTCTGAAGTTTCATCCGGTGAGGCGCACAAGAAAACTTTCGAATAGCGCATCGCGGATCAAGAGAGCGAGAGATGAATAAGGTTATTCAAGGACTATGGATCGGTCCTGAACTTTCCATAATGGAACAGTTGTCGATCGCTTCATTCCTACTAAACGGTCATGAGTATGACTTATATGTCTATGATGAGCTGAAGAACGTACCACGAGGTACTTCGGTCAAAGATGCAAATGAAATATTGTCGTCTTCTAAAATCTTCAAATACAGGGAGCAGCGCAGTTATGCAGGTTTTTCAAATTTCTTTCGCTATAAGCTCATACTCGAGCGCGGAGGATGGTGGGCGGATACCGACCTGATCTGCCTAAGGCCGTTTGATTTTCCCGAGGAGTACGTCTTTTCCAGCGAGATGGATAGAGGGTTGGAAGTGATAACCAGCGGGATTATTAAAGCCCCGCAAGGAAGTGAAGTGATGGCGTATGCCTGGGACGTTTGCCAGAGCAAGAATCCGACGGAACTGGTATGGGGAGAGACCGGGCCAAAACTGATGGGCGAAGCGGTTAGGAAGTTTTCGCTGGAGCAGTACAGAAAACCGCACAACGTTTTTTGTCCACTGGGTTATCATGAGTGGCAAAGACTACTCGAACCGGGACCTGCTACTTGTCAGGACAAGGACGTTTATGCGATTCATCTTTGGAACGAGAAATGGCGAGCCGCGGGTCAAGATAAGAATGCGCAGTATCCGGAGGATTGCCTCTACGAGAAACTCAAGCGAAGATATCTCCCAATTGATCTTTCGGTGCAAACCCATCATTAGGAGTGCGGCGGTCCACCGTGTTGGCTACGCCGAATAGGTTCTTTAGCATGCGTGTAAAGTCGACAGAGAGATCGAATCAGAGTTATGCGGATCAATCCACGCTTGCGGGCCTCTTAATTGAGGCCGGAAGAGATTTTTATGGACGCGGTTGGATGCTGGGGACGAGCGGGACCTCCCGACCCGCACTTTACGATTCACCCTTCCTTCATTTCCAACGTGACGCTCGAGCCACCTTCCAACAACGATAGTATGTTCAATCAACCGGAAATGCAGCGACCACGTCGAGCATAACGAGCGCGCCCGCAGGAAGCGCCAAGGCAGCGAAGGCCGTGCGGGCCGGCAACGCGGTGATACCGAGACCGGGAAGCCACGCAGCATAGATCATATCCACTACTTTGAAATCCTTTATGTCTGCGAGCAGCAGCGTAGACTTGACGATGTCCGCAGGGGAGCATCCCGCCGCATTCAAAATTGCTTCGACATTCGAGAGCATCCTTCGCGTTTGCGCCTCCAGGCCCTCCTCCAACTTGCCAGTCTCATCGTTTCGACCTGTCTGGGCAGTCACGAATACGAGATCGCCGGTGCGAATTGCCTGCGAGTAGGTGCCCATAGCGGGCGCTGCTGCGTTTGTCATAATACGAATCTTGTTGACCATCCGACCTGCTCCTTCACTAAATGACTTCAGCGAACATGTGAATTCTATTTAGGCGATCCGCTCAGCTCTCAGGGGAATTTCGAAGTTCACCTTCACAGGTCCCCCACCGAGTGGCGCCAGATCCAGAAGTTGCGGCTGCTCGGGATGGATAATTTGCAGCAGGACCACGTTGGAGGTATCCGCGAACTCCAGGTCAAAATAGTGGAATTGTGTGATGTTCGATGCATATATCCAGAGGTTGTTCTGTTCGCGTATCCACTCGCTGAAGCTCTCGCTTTCCATGGGCTCTTCGCGAATATCAAGCGGCACTTCGGACAAGAGCTGTTTGGTTAGGTCAAACTTCTCAAGAGCGTACTGCCAGCTCTGCTCATAGGAACGTTTGGTGGAACCGCGTTCGCGGGGCAAACATCCCTTCTGCTTTAGACGGATATTCTCGCGCACGAATTGCTCTTGCTCGGTTTCAACATTGTAGTCAGCGTTCGTCAAGCGGCCGAGAAAGTGCCCGGCGTCCCGACTCGTGGTTAACACGCGGCGAATAACACGAAAATAAGTAACAGCGGCCGGGTTAATGTCGAAGATCGTAATCCGCTGGGGCCGCCACAGCGGAATCAGGTTGAGACCATACAGACCGCCGACGACGCTGATCATGTGGATATTTTCGCGCCTTTCAGGGGCCGCATTTTCGTAGTGCGTTCGGAACTCAGCAAACTCTGCAAACGATCCGTCCTGACAGCCGTCATCAGTGCCGTAAAAAACCATTTCGGGATGGTTATGATATATCGTACGATTAAATGCTCTCGGCGCTTCTGCCACGTTATCTCCTCTTCCTGTTCGTAGTCTTAAGACCG
>JBDUAQ010000118.1:0-10125 GCA_040004575.1 bacterium | reverse complement strand
CCTAGACTCATTTAGTTGCGCATCTCGCGCACCCCGCCCATTGTTCCCGCCTTGTAAGGAGAATTGGTCAGTGCCAAAGTCAAAAGCCGATAACAGCTTTGTGCGATCGCAAGCGAGAGCCAGGAGCAAGCGGTTTTCCGGGGGTCCGTCTGAGCCGACTATCGATGATCAGTTGTCGCGTCTCGAAGAAGACATTCGGCGGCTTAAGATTGAGTTTGATATGTTTTTTAATGGGGCTACCAAGCGGCCACCTTACGATACCAAGGGCCGCGTTGATACCACTATAAAGCGGATAGGCGATGACCGTACCCTGACCTTTGCCCAACGCTATCGCTATAACTCATTAGGTTCACGATATAACGCTTTCCGCGACCTTTGGCGGCGTACTATGCAGGGTCGGGAGGAAGGCCGGGACGCCGGAGCGGCAGCGAGAGCAACGGCCAAACAGCACGCGGTGGAAGAGTTCAAGAGAGCCAACTTCGTTTGCGATGATGCACACAAGGACGTTGAGTTGGTGAAAAATATTTACAGCGCGCTCGTAGATGCTAAGAAGGTTTGTGGGGAGCCGGTCGAGGATTTTTCTTTTCCGCGGTTTCATCGGCTTATCGCCTCGCAGGCGGACAGTCTGAAGGAGCGACTTGGTTGTGAACGGGTTTCTTTTTCGATCGACGTGGAAGGCGGTCACGTCAGTTTCAAAGCGAGAGGTGAAAGAGACTAGAGAAGAGATCGTGTGCAGGTAAATAAAAAAGGCAACCGATGTGGTTGCCTTTTTTATTTTGGCGCTTACCGGACCGGAAGACCGGAAGCGGTCAGTGGCGTTGCTAATGCAAGCCGGGGAGACCTACATCTTCAGCACATTTTCCGCCTGTGGTCCTTTCGGACCCTGCGTTACTTCAAACTCGACTTCCTGACCTTCTTCGAGAGTCTTGAAGCCGTCGCCCTGAATGGCGCTGTAGTGAACAAAGATGTCCGAAGAGCCTGGCTGTTCGATAAAACCGTAACCCTTCGAGTTGTTAAACCACTTGACCTTACCGGATATTCTAGACATAACAACGAATCCTCCTAACGATTCGGTAAAACGGGGGCGAGAGCTTGCAGAGCTTTCGCGCCGACCTTCGGTTAAAGCTTGTGGCCCGACGCGCTTTTTGTGGGGCGCAACACGGAAACACAATCAAAAAAATGCATGGCGAAAAGCGCTGGGTCGCGCGTTTCATCATGCATATTCACGGGGGAAAACTGCTGAAGACATTGCTGTAAAGCTTGTAAAGCGAAAACTTAGACCCAATTTCGAGGTGCAAACTCTGAACGAGGGCGCATACTAAGCGATAGCAAATTCCGCTGTCAAGAGAAAAAGCCTATTTAGTGGAACTGATCAACAAATACTGCAAGGGATCGACGGGTTCGTCATTGATCCGGATTTCATAGTGGAGATGTGGACCGGTCGAGCGGCCGGTTGAGCCGACGCGGCCAATGAATTGGCCCCTGGCGACCGTTTGCGACTGAGTGACGTCGATGTGAGACAAGTGTCCGTACCGAGTCGTAAGGCCGCCCCCGTGGTCGATGACGATTAACTGGCCATACCCGTTCTGCCAGCCAACGAAGGTCACCGTGCCGCTGGCGCCGGCCACTACTGCGTCGCCGGTTTGGGCGTCGATATCCTGACCGGAATGAAACTCATAACCGCTACCGCCGAATGGATTCCTGCGACCGCCGAAACCGCTTTCCAACTTTCCCACCACCGGCCAGATTGATGGTGAGTAGCCGCGCTTTCGCAAGATGCTTTCATAAGCCTTAAGGTTACGTTCGAGTAGATTCATCTTGCCTTCAAGCGCAGCCAGGCTGTTCCGGTCTAACGGAAGCGCCGGTCCACCGGTGCCCGGCAAGACTGGTTCCTGATTCACAACTCCCGATTTTTCTGCAAGCTTTCGGGACGTGTCTTCAACAGCCTCAACCCTATTGGTTAGTTCGTTAAGTTTCCGACGTTGCTTCTCGTTTTCAGCCCGCAAACGTTGATTTTCAACTTCCGTGCGCAGGTGTGCGGCCTGTTGCGTCATGCCGTAAAAGCCGTAAAGGGAACAACCAATCAATGTGATCACCAGCAAAGCAAGGAGCCGGAGCGATCTCTTTTGGACGCAGAAGCGACGGATGCTTGAAGTGGAACGAGGGGTATGAGCGATTATGAATGCATAAAAACGGTCATCTCTAGCCATTTGTTGTCTCTCCCGTTGTCTCAGCAGAAAAACAGGGAACAGCCGAAGCAACTGAAAGCACAGCCTCCAAAAGGCGACTTGTGCGGACTTGTTTGTTCTACGAGGTTTTAGTCTTGACCTGCTTGAAGATTGCAGCGGATGGATGAAACCTCAGTATGAGGTGAAAACCCAGCCGGCCGATGCTGCAAAGAAGCCTGACCCTATCACACGGTCAAACGTCATTGCAAACGGAAACAGAAGTGCGATTCGGTTATAGATCTGTTGCCTCGCTGCGGCGGCGGGAACGATCACGGAGAATCGAAAAAGCGACCATGGTTATGACCGCGAGGAAGATGACGATAATTAAGACCTTGATGGCCGTAAGCAAAAAGCCGCCGAGCGTGAGGATTGAGCCGAGCAAGGTTACTACCAACAGAATTAGTGCGGTGATGCCGCCGAGCGCTTTTAGTATGAATGCCATGATTGAATCTTCTGATGACCTCTAGGAACTTCGTTTGAAAGGAATACTCTCGGCGTCGGTCCGGCCGAATTGGGTTGTTTCTCCGGTCTTGAAGCGCGGCGATTCGATTGCTGAGCTGACAACTACCGACGGCGGTGGCCGGCGCGAATCAAAGCGAATAATGCGATTACTCCCCCGGCGACGGCGAACATAATCAAAGAGCATATATACACCCAGCGCGACGAGAGCCACGGGCAGCAATTGACGAACTGGAAGCTGCACACCTAGCAGCGTATGTAACAGGAAGAGAGTGCCGATAACTACCAGGGTGATGCCCCAGGCAAAAGGATTTCCATACAAGCGTCGCGCGATTACATCCTCTTCCGTGTCGGGTGTGAGCCCGGCCCGTATTAGTTGAGCAGTACGGCAGGCGTCCACGGCGGCGAACAGCCAGGTACCAAGCACGCCCAGGATGAAGAACTGCAAACCGTGAGTAAGCACTGCCATTTGGAAGAAGCTCGCAAAGATAGCAAAGTGGACAATCGCCTTGGCTGTTTGACCGTTGTAGGCTGCGCCTAGTCCGGGAACAAATGAGAGTAGTGTCGCCACAAATGGAGAGCTGTTGCGGTAAGTAACCGGTGAGCCAGTTGATTGAGACTCGTGTCGCAACATTTCCACGCCCGCCACAATGCAGTCCTGGCAAAAAGGAAAACCGCGAATCCGGTGGTCACAAGCGGAACAGAGCCTTCGGGCACACTGGTTACACTGGACAACTCCCGGATTCTTTGGATGGTAAGCGCAATACAACATCGCTGGTTTCAGATTCGGATAACTCTTAGGGCTTGTCTTGCCGGTTATTGTTTGGAGCGGCACTCTGTTCTTTCTGTTCTTTCGTTGGACCACTAGGCTGATTCTTCTCAGGCGTAGGTGACGCGCTCTCGCGCTGTCCACCGACCAATTCTTTAACGCCGTTAGTGAATTCTTTGATTCCGCCATTCGCGCCGGTGGCATAGCTCTGTTCCGCCAAACGCAGAGTGGCACTGTACACACCACTAATCGAACCGTCCGCCGACACAGTGTTAGTCAGAACAAACACCGCGACCAGCAACATCGTGGCGACCGTCGCGAGCTGCGGAGAAATGATCGGATCGAGCCACGTTCGCAGCCACGCTGTGAGTCGCTCACCGAAAGACGCGCGAATCTCCTGTGAAATTTGAGAACCGGAGGTGGCCCGCAGAATCCTCGCATGCAAACCCGCGGGCAGTGGTTTTTCCTCGCCAATGTAGGTGTAGCAAGCGCCGATCGCACGCACCACTTCACCCGGAAGTTCAGTGCAACGCTCACAGAGAACAGCATGGCGTTCCCAGCGATGATAAAGCGAGGCCGGCAGAAAACCGTCAAGGTAGTCCGTCAGAAATTCTTCAAAGTCCGCGCAACTCATTGCCGTTTCCGGCATGGTGTTCATGAGGATGCGTGCCTCCAACTCGCTGGGAGTCGGCGGAGCACTTGCTGACTGACACGCCTGCATCGTGTTCTTCACGGCGCCCAGAGTTTCGTGACACACCGGGCAACGCAGGGCATGCTCGGCAAACGTCTTGTGCACGTCAGGCTCGAGTACGCCGTCGAGGTAATCGGTCAACCGTTCTTCAAAATCGTTACAAAGCATCAAGTCTTCTTCTTCCCGCCCCGCCCTTTTTCCCCGTCTGCCTGTATCGCCCCGCGCGAGCGAAACAGTCATTCTAATTAAGCTTCACTAACCGCCAGGACTTTCATGCGCCGCAATATCTTGGCTAGCTCAATACGCCCGCGATTGATTCGCGACTTCACCGTGCCCTCAGGTATTTCCAGGAGATCCACGATTTCCTGGTAACTCAATTCCTCGATGTCGCGAAGAATCACGCAGGTTCGAAGGTCCGGCGACAACTTATCTATTCCCGCCTGGACCTGTGCGCCCAGCTCCTGCCGCTCCATCTCCTGTTGTACCGAACGAGCAGCCGTGTGGAGGTGATAAGTGTGATCTGCGAGGTCATCGGCCTGGTTGTCATGCGGCGTGCGCTGTCGCTTTCGGTAGTCGTCGATAATCAGATTGCGCGCCAACCTCATCAGCCAATTCTGCAGGTCACCCTGTTTAGCGTCATATTGTTCCAAAGATCGATAGATTCTAATGAAGACTTCCTGAGTTAAGTCTTCGGCTGCGTCTGCTCGCGACGTGAATCTGTAAGCCAGGTTATAGATCCGTCGCGAGTAAGTGTGAACAATATCTTCCCAGGCCGCGCCATCTCCTGCGCGACACTTGCGAACTAACTCGGCTCCTTCGTTGGCAGCCAAAGCTCTTGCAGCCCTCACTTTTTCTCTCCGCCTGCCCGCGTTTGCCAGTGCGACTCGCGCCGCGTGGGGACTTCCCCTTGGAAGACGGAGTTACGATTCGTTTGCCATGAAAGTTCCCGGTCAATCCTGGGACCGCGGACATCTTGTCCGCCGTTATGAAAAGACCTGCAGCAGGCAGGATGCCGGCGCGCTCAGTGACCTTCTTGCTCCGTGTTATGAACTGTAGTAGCCTTCGCCCGGCCCAATATCTTGTGGTTGCGTTTCCTAACGAGTCAAGCAGTTTACTAATTCTTGAAGTCTGTCACCCGAAAATACGTTGAGTTTGGAGCACTTTGCTTCCTGGCCCTGGCCATTTTATGGTGGTTTGGCAGGAAGCTGGACTGGCACGAGGTGCGGCAGGCCGTCAGCCACGCCAATCCGTATTTGCTGGGACTCGCCGTCTTAGTAATCAGTTTGGCCTACCTCCTTCGGGCCGCTCGCTGGGGGGCATTGCTCGCTCCGCTTTGTCAAGCCGGTCTGCGCAGTCTTTATATCGCGACGACAGTTGGGTTTGGCGCCGTATTTTTGTTGGGGCGAACCGGAGAAGTGGTACGTCCGGTCGTGCTGCCAATGCTCGACCCTAAGATACGACCCAGCGCGTCATTCGTCACGATCATGGTGGAACGAATCTACGACATGATCGCTGTCGTCCTTTTGTTCGCAGTCAATCTTTTGTGGTTTCAGCCGCCGGCTAATGCGGGTGTTGAGTTTGGCCGCGTACGCACCGCCGGGATCGTTCTGTTGTTGGTTGCGTTGGCAGGCGTGTTTGGGCTCACGCAGTTTAGAAAAAAATCTCAGGGCGCCATCGGCTGGATCAGAAAGAAACTCGAAGCCCGACGTTTTGTTCCGGCGCGGCTAACACGCGCGATACTGAGCATTCTCGAACAACTCGCGGGGGCGTTGCGCGTTCTCGTCAATGCACGTGAGCTCGCAGTTACCGTTGGCTGGTCCGCCATGATCTGGTTGACCATTGCTCTGGCCAACCTGCTGGTGTTTCGTGCTTTCGGACTCCCTTTCGGCGTCACGCAAACAATCTTCGTTCTTGGTTGGTCACTGGTAGGTTCTCTCGTGCCGACGCCCGGGGGTGCGGCGGGCGCCTTCCACGCCGCCACCGCAGCCGGACTAATCTCCCTCGGCGTACAACGAGACACCGCCGCCGCGGTTTCTATCGTCCTTCATATTGTCGATTTCGGCCCAGCGCTGATTTTTGGCGTCTATTACATTATCCGCGGTGATATCAACCTTTCACGCTTGCGTGCCAAGACATCGTCCGAATCAGTTGAGCACGCGGTTGAAGATGAACCTATTTTGGCTGACGAAGTCTTTGCACAAACGGAGTTGAAAACTGCGGCCGCTCGGGATTGAATTGTCGGAAGAACGCGGATCCAAACCCATTTTTGAGGTTAAATGCGATGAAATGTCCATTCTGCGGTTATCTCGAAGACAAGGTGGTTGATTCGCGGGAATCTCGCGAGGGTGAGGCTATCCGCCGCCGGCGCGAATGTTTGCGCTGCGAGCGGAGGTTTACTTCCTACGAACGCATCGATGAGATTCCCTACATGGTCGTCAAGAAAGACGGGCGCCGCGAGCCGTTTGATCGCAACAAAGTGATGGCCGGGATTCTGCGCGCCTGCGAGAAACGACCGGTGCCTTCTGCAAAGTTGGATGGGATTGTGAACGCGATCGAGAAGTATGTGCAGGAATCGTCGGAACGTGAACGGCCGACCAGCAAGATTGGTGAAATGATTATGCGCCGGCTGAAGGAGCTCGACAAAGTTGCTTACGTTCGCTTCGCCTCGGTGTATCTTGAGTTTGAAGATGTTTCCGAATTCACGAACGAATTGAAACACCTGGTGCGTACGCGAGCGAACCAGGCCAAGAAGAATTAGCAAATGATTAAACCTGCTCGCGCAACAGGCCTTGAACGCCTCGAACTCCATCGCCTCCGCGATCGCGTGGGGCGGTTGTTTGCTGCTTTGCAGGAAGCGACTGTAGCCGATGATCCGCTGGCCTCGGAAACCTGGGCGCCGCCGGTAGATCTCTGTGAAACTGCGGATGCGATTGTGGTACGCGTAGAACTCCCCGGACTGACTGCGGAACAGATCATGATTGGCGCGACTAATACGCAGCTAAAAATCTGGGGCGAGAAAAAACGACGGGTGGCGCGCAGCAAGATTCTGTCGCATCTTTGTTCTGAGCGAAGCTACGGCAAGTTTTGCCGGTTGGTACCCTTGCGTTGGACAGTTAGCGTGCGGGATGCAACAGCCGAAGTTGCTGAGGGGATGCTCACCATACGTCTTCCCAAGATTGAGGATCGCAGAGGGGTGGAATTTAAGATTCCGGTGAAGGACGCAACCGGGCCGAAGCCCGACCCTTAGAGAGGGCTGTTACATCGAACACGGAGACGCGCAGTCGACATTCACGACAGAAATTAAGTAAAGACTAACCATGGCAATCATCAAAGACAGTGAAATAACCGAAGGCATTGAAGTCGCTGAAACCAGCCAGGATTTGCAGATTCCCAACGATCTGCCGGTGTTGCCGTTGCGCGACATCGTCATCTACCCGTTCATGATCGTGCCGCTGTTCGTTTCGCGTGAAAAATCGATTCGCGCAGTAGACGAAGCGCTCGGCGAGAATCGGATGATCCTGCTCGCTTCGCAGAAAGATCTCGACAAGGAAGAGCCCACTGCCGAGGATCTTTACAAAGTGGGCACCGCGGCTGTGATCATGCGCATGCTGAAGCTTCCGGATGGCCGGATACGAATACTTGTACAAGGACTTGCTCGTGCTGAGATTGAATCTGTCGACACCACCGGGCAGTACATCCGTGCCCACGTCCGTGTCATGGACGAAGTTCTTCCTCCCGAGCGTTCGCTCGAAGTTGAAGCCCTGGTCCGAAATGTTCGCGGTTCGATGGAGAAAGCCATCAACCTGGGCAAGAACATCTCGCCTGAAGTGATGGCAATCATCGCGAATTTGGATGACGCTGGACGCCTCGCCGATTTGTCTGCCTCCAATCTCGAACTCAAGGTCGAAGACGCGCAGTCGGTTCTCGACATCGCCGACACCACCGCGCGACTGCGGCGTGTAAATGAACTCCTTAATAAAGAGATCGAAGTGTTGACGGTGCAGCAGGAGATCAACACTCAGGCGCGCGCTGACATTGATCGATCGCAGCGCGAGTTTTATTTGCGTCAGCAGATGAAGGCGATTCAAAGCGAACTTGGCGAAGGAAACGAGCTGGCAGAGGAAGTGGCGCAGTTCAGGGAGAAGATCGAAAGCTCCAACATGCCGAAAGTCGCCGAAGATGAAGCGCTCAGGCAGTTGAAAAAGCTCGAGCGCATGCATCCCGATGCCGCCGAGACGGCGACGTTGCGAAACTGGATGGAAATCATGACCGACCTACCGTGGTCAAAAGCTTCGGTTGATAATCTCGATCTACTGAAAGCCGAACGCATTTTGAATGAAGACCACTACGGCCTGGAGAAAGTTAAAGACCGGATTCTTGAGGCGTTGGCTGTGCGCAAGCTCAAGGAAAAACCGAAGGGCCCGATTCTTTGTCTCGTCGGTCCGCCGGGAGTTGGTAAAACTTCTCTGGGAAGATCGATTGCGCGAGCTCTTGATCGCAAGTTCATGAGATTGTCTCTGGGCGGAGTTCACGACGAAGCTGAGATTCGTGGACACCGGCGCACATACGTTGGCGCCATGCCGGGCCGCGTTATCCAGTCGATCCAACAAGCCGGCACCAATAACCCGCTGATCATGCTCGATGAGATCGATAAGGTTGGCGCTGACTTTCGCGGCGATCCGTCGTCAGCACTACTGGAAGTCCTTGACCCGGAACAGAACAACAGCTTCCGCGATAACTATCTCGGGGTCACGTTTGATTTGTCGAACGTCATCTTCATGACCACCGCCAATGTGCTGGATACGATTCAGCCACCGTTGCGTGATCGCATGGAGGTAATTCGCCTGGCGGGTTACACCGAAGAAGAAAAGCGCGAGATTGCCCGGCGACATCTGCTCCCAAAACAGTTGGAAGAAAACGGCGTCACCGCGAAAGATCTGCACATTTCCAAGTCAGCGCTGACTGCCCTTATTCAGCAGTACACGCAGGAAGCAGGCTTGCGACAATTGGAGCGAGAGATCGGGCGAATCTGCCGCAAGGTCGCGCGGCGAATCGCGGAAGGCCATAAGGGCACAGTTAGCGTTTCACAAAAGAACCTGCATGAGTTTCTGGGCGCGCCAAAGATCATTCCTGAGGAAGTGCTCAAGAAAGATCAGGTAGGCGTCGCCACGGGATTGGCCTGGACGGCCGTTGGCGGTGACGTGCTCTTTATTGAAGCGCTGAGGATGAAAGGCAAAGGCAACCTCGTGCTGACCGGCCAGCTGGGAGAAGTGATGCGCGAGTCGGCGCAGGCGGCTTATTCCTACGCCAAGTCGCGCGCAAAGGAGCTTGAGATCAACGAAGAAGATTTCAGTAACTACGACCTTCATATTCATATTCCCGAAGGCGCGATTCCGAAGGACGGACCATCCGCGGGCATCACGCTCGCGACCGCGATGGTCTCAGCGCTTTCGGGGAGGGCTGTTAGAAAAGACGTGGCAATGACCGGCGAGATCACCTTGCGCGGAAATGTGCTTCCGGTAGGCGGCGTCAAAGAGAAAGTATTGGCGGCGCGGCGTGCGCGAGTCTCAACCATCATCCTTCCGCTGCAAAACAAACGAGACCTTGAGGAGGTTCCCCAGGAACTCTTCAAAGACATTCGTTTCGTCTTCGTCGAAAACATGCGACAGGTGTTTCGAGAGGCGTTGAAAGAGAGAGTAATTCCTCCCGTGACTTCGGGATCGAGACCGCAACGTTTACCTCAGGCAGCGGCTGCCAGGCCCACCTAAATAGTCGATCTCACGCGCGAATAGTGTTGAGATTCCGTGGAGGTTTATACAACTGTGTGAGGCATTTCTGAATCTTATTATCGGTTTCTTTGAATCGAGTTTTGTAGTAGTAACAACGCCCCCCGATTAGTTACGTTTTTGTTGCCCCCTTTCAAGCGGGAACACTGATTAAAACTGAGCGCATTTGATTCATTCAAAAAGCCCTAAGCA
>JBDUAQ010000002.1:0-80022 GCA_040004575.1 bacterium | reverse complement strand
GTAGTGGGTCAGTTTCAATCAGTCCCGAAATTAACGGCTGGTTGCGGAACCGGGAAGCGACCGGATGCCAGACTCAACGCGAGAACGCAATCATTCTTTTGGGGATTGCTTCGCTGGCGATTTGCCTGCAAGCCTGTAGCGCCTCATCGCAGGGGCTAAGCTCCAGAAACTTTGATAATTTTCCGGGCGCTAAAACCGGCAACGCAAAATCTCAACCGAGTTTTGCTACGGCGCCCACCCTGGATCTTGATCTTTCGGTTGACGCTGCCTACGCCGCGATTCCTCATCGCAGGACCGCCATGGATTTTGCTGCTTCGAATATGCCCGAGCAGGATAAACGTTTCCTGGAGGTAGCCTTTCATCTCATTGATCAGGCGATCAGGCTACGAGTTACTGCTTGTCAGAAATTGTCGAGAGGTGAAGTGAGAGATTTGCAGCTTATTTCAGACCTGGACCGACTCATTGAATGCTTGCGGAACACTGAGGCCCCGCTCAGTTTAGCAAGCTATCAAGCCCGTCTTGTCCAAGCCCTCTCTGACCAACGATCCTTTTTTGCAGAATGGCATACGCAGGGACAACAGTTTCAATATGGCGGCCCGCAAACGATAGCGACACATCCCCAGGTTCAAAGTGCTTCAAGCGCGCTTAGAGAATCGTGTGAAACCCTAATGGAGACATACCCGAACGAGAGCAGTAAGAACAAGGAAGCATTTTTTGACTATCACTGCGCGCTCGACTTCCTCTAGAACCTTCCGATTGCTGATTGTCGATTGAAGATTTTAGATTAGTGATTCCGATTGAAGCAATCGGCAATCGTAAATCGCCAATCGGAAGACCCACCCGCTACCGCGGTGTGGTACTGACCTCATGGGACCGCGGCATGAGTGGTATCAGATGTGGCTTTTACTCTACTAAGTGCGATGCTTCACGACGACCAGGGACATGTCGTCGACCAGCGGTCGCGTGGCAGCGAAATCCTGGACCGCACCCAATACCGAAAACAGCACTGCATCCGCGCTGTCAGCTCGTGAGTTACGCAGTTGCGTCTCGAGTCGCTCGTAACCGAATTCCTGATCGGCGTCATTTGCCGATTCAAGAAGGCCGTCGGAATAAACCAGCAACAAATCTCCGGCCAGCAGATTGACGGACCCCTTGGCGAAGGAGGCTCCGGGAATAACACCTAGCAACGGCCCACCTTCGGAAAGCGATTCCAGTTGTCCGTCCGAGCGCAACAGCAAGCCCGGAGGATGTCCAGCGCTGCAGTAGTCGAGTCTGCCGGTGGCCGGATCGAGATTAGCCAGGAACAGAGTGGCCAACGGCGCCACGGATGATATGCGGCAAAGGTCGCGGTTCACTCCGCTGACGATCGTCGCCGGGTTAGAGCTCGCTGCTGTACGCGTACCAATCAGCCCTACCAAGTGAGAGATCCACATGCCCGCAGCCAGACCCTTGCCGCAAATGTCTCCCAGACTAAGGATGACACTGCCGCCAACCTGGTCTACCGTGACACAATCACCCGGCACATGGCGCACCGCGAAAGTTTCGCTGGCAATTTCAAAATCTCCGTAACGAACCGCTCGCGGGGCGCACAAACGGCGGTGAACCTGCGCGGCTTCAACCAGTTCTGTGTGTAGTGCGGCATAGTCTTGCTGCAGCGCCGCAACTTTCAGCTCCAGCTCGCGGTAACGTAAACGACTACTTGAGTTTCGGCTCGGCGGTGCAGAGGTCTGGATCCCGACCGCGCGCCGCTTCGCCAACCCGCTATTGAGTCCTGAGTAACTCATAAGAACGTCGGCCTCATCCGACAAACTTGTAGCCACTTCCATGTACCGTCAAAATGAACCGCGGCTCCTCTGGATTCAACTCCAGCTTCTGCCTTAGGTGAACGATGTGGGTGTCGACCGTGCGAGTGTTAGGGTAGTTTTCGTAACCCCACACCGCATCCAGCAGCCGGTCCCGACTGAGCGTTTCTGCTGGATGGGAAATGAAGTAAGCGAGCAAGGCAAACTCTTTCGATGAGAGTTCGATTGGCGCCCCGTCGCGCAACACTTCATTCTGACGGATGTTGACCTCAACATCGCTGAATCTATAAACCTCCAACTCATTGGCGTGCGGCGAGACGCGTCGCAGTACCGCTTTCACTCGAGCCATCAGTTCGCGGATGGAGAATGGTTTAGTGACGTAATCGTCGGCGCCCAACTCCAAACCCACAACTTTGTCGATCTCCTGGCCGCGCGCGGTCAACATGATGATGGGGACTGACGGTCGCTTGGCCTTCAACTGCTTACAAACGTCGAGACCACTCATCCGCGGCATCATCACATCCAGCACCACCAGATCCGGATGATCGGCGAGAGCGCGCTCCAGACCTGAGACCCCGTCGTCGGCACTGATCACTTCGTAACCTTCAAACTCAAAGTTATCGCGCAGGCCGGCGACCATCGCAGGTTCGTCCTCAACGATCAAAATGCGGATTTTCTTATCTGCGCCAACCTGGGTGTCCCTTCTTTCATTCCAACGCGGCTGCTCCGCCCCGGATGTTGCCGTCGCCGGTATTCCCGATCGTGAATCATTTGCACGGTCTTTTGGTCGCGCCTGGGAGAGTTTAGACTTCATGTTGGTCCTTTATGCTGCGCTTAGTGCGTGGCCGCCAGTGGCAACGACAGAATAAACTTGCTGCCTTTCCCGGGTGTACTTTCCACCTCGACCTCGCCACCATGCGCGCGCGTGATGTGGCGTACCAGCGATAAGCCGAGGCCGCTGCCTTTGGTGTTATGCACCAAAGGATCGCCCGTCCGGTAAAATTTCTCGAAGATTTTCGACTGCTCGCGCCGCGTGATGCCGATGCCGCGATCAACCACCTCAAGCTTCAAACGGTCATTTGCACGATATAACCTGACACCCAGGAACTTCTCGTTCGCCGAATATTTCAATGCGTTGTTGACAAGGTTGACGAGTGCGCGCGCGATGGCCTCCCGGTCAATGCGCACAGCTGGGATGCTTGAATCAATGCTCTGCTCAAACGCGAAACCCTGTTGCTCGATCTGATAGCGATAAGAGTCCAGTGTGTTGCGAACCAGCTCGGCGATGTCAGTCTCGCGGAAGTCGTATTCTTTGCGTCCGGCCTCGATGCGGGAGAAATCGAGAATGTTATTGATGAGCGCGGTCAGCCGCTCGCTTTCCTTGCGAATGATGCGATAGTAGTCGTCCTTCTTCTCCTCGGTCGTGATACGCCCCAGCTCAAGCGTTTCCGCATACAGCCGGATTAGTGCGAGCGGCGTCCGCAGTTCGTGGGACACGTTGGAAACAAAGTCTGACTTTAGGTGGGCCAGCGCCATTTCTTTCGAGACAATGTGTTTAGTCAGCACCAGGCCCGCTACGATTATCAGCGAAAGAATTCCGAGGATCAGAAAACTGCGATGCACCCACGTCTGGCCGAGCGCCTCTATGCTCGTGCCCTGGTACTTGATGCCCAGCGTCAGCCCTCGAAAAACATCGTCGAGCTTGCGCATGACCTCAGGCTTTCCGTCACCCCAACCGGTGGAAGCGGCGAGTGGCTTCATCTCATGTCCACTCTCTGAGTCCGTGGGATAGATCATCATAGCCAGCGGATTTCCACCCTGATCAGTCGACTTCTGTGTGACCATCTCCTTAAGCATTCCCGGAAAGAAGGTCT
Source organism: bacterium (assembly GCA_040004575.1). Classification (GTDB taxonomy): domain Bacteria; phylum Acidobacteriota; class Blastocatellia; order Pyrinomonadales; family Pyrinomonadaceae; genus PSRF01. Next base: position 76,346 of record JBDUAQ010000002.1, on the reverse strand, counting down.
GTTGCAAGTAACAAGCATCGAACGTAGCGCCGCCGAGGACCACCCTATCGCTTGAGAGCTTGGGTAATGTGAAGTAGGCGGTGACTATATAAGCATTGCCATCGGCCCGTTTTGTCTGACCACTGTAAAAAGCGATGGGCTGAGATTTCTTATGCCGCGCCTCTACCAACGACTTGGCTTCCGTGCCAAGCCACCGGTAGCCTTCCGCCATGCTCTCATGCTCTGCGCGGAAATACTTGTCGCCCATCTGTTGAGGTTGCGAACGAATCACGAAGCCTTTTTCATCGAAAAGCCAGACATGCGCCAGCCATGGATTCTTTGACAAAATGAGGTCAAGCTTCTTTTCTTTCTCCGCAGGGTCGGTGTCGGGCGATGGAAAAAGGTCCCTAGTCTCTTCCACCATCGTATAAGCCTTCTTGTTGATCTGCTTCTCGGTAATTGCGAGCATCTCCTGAAAATCGCGATGGATGGCGGCCTCCAGGATCTTGTCACGCTCGAAGGCCCTCAACTCGCTGAAATTGAGATATATGAGCGCCGCCGCCGGCAAAAGGACCGCCAGGCCAAGCGTCAGCATGAGCCGGAAGCGGTTGTCGTGACTCCAGAACCTCATTCTCCTCGATCTCATATAATCCTCCGCAGGTGCTGCGCTAATGCAAACGAGACTATACTCTGACTCAGGCTTAGCTATGTTAAGAGCAGGTAAAAAAATGTTAAGAGTTGTGAACTTTAAGAAGCTGCGGTTAAAGCATTCAGGTCAGAATGTCTCAAAGGTCAGGAAGGGTGGTTTACCCCCGCCGCAAGTCCCATTAGCCCATCAGTGAAATGAATTTTGGTGATCCGTCCCGACACCTGCGGCTGGATAGTGACCACTTCACGCGCGACAGTCTTGCCGATTGCGTCGAGATAGGTGGGGACGTCCTCGGCGACAGCAGCGGTCACCGATACCGGCGCCGGGGGACGGTCAAAAGCCTGTTGTGCCGCATTTTTTGAGCAGCCAGCGAAAGACATGGCCGACAACGCGGCCAGGATCAGTACGATAACGAAACGGAGACTACGTTCTGGATAAAATCCCATGGGAGTCTTTCAAAGCGTCTTGGTGAACGGGGAGCAGCGATAATTATCACTGCCTCTACCGATACAGGCAAACGAGCGCGAACAGAGTTAGCTACGTTTGTCGTGATTATTTTGTTGCATCGCCGGCGTTAACGAAAAATGGAAAAGGGCGACAGTCAAGTATTTGCAAATGCTCTGGCATCAGACTTCAGAGCTCGACGACATTCCGGTTCCGGAACTGATCTGCAATTCAGGGGGTTTCTTAAACTAGCAACAAACGTTACAATGAAGCAACGGTTTCGGAGTTCATAATGCCAAAAGCGCGGACATATCATGTTATCCCACGCGATGGTACCTGGGCGGTACGCAACCAGAGCAGTGGAACAGTGTGGGTTTTTGAAACGAAGAGCGCAGCGATTGACGACGCTCGCAAGCGGGCACGGGAACAGAATGATGCGTCGAGAATAGTTGTTCATGGTAAGTCCGGCCAGATAATCCAGGACACGGCCGTAAAGAGCGCACTCAGTGAAAAGACAATTAGGGACGCAGTACGCAGCTTGGGTAATCCTCAAAACGGAGTCTCGATAAAAGCGAAGTCCAGCGCTCGAAGCAAGGTAATGCGTGCCAGTAAGCGTTAATTGGCTCAGTCCCCCAAAATGGCTTTGACCTCACAAGAATTCAAGCACAACGTATTCATAAATTGCCCTTTTGACGACGAATACAAACCAGTATTTTACGCTATTGTCTGTCTGATCTTTTTGCTGCGTTAGCGAAACAACATTCATCGACTGCTGAAAACTCAAGGAGCCGCTTTTCAGCTTCCTGTAGTTGCGTTTCTGACTGATCCGCTTGCGTCTTGAAGAATTCGTAGGTTCCCGGAGGCCGATGCAGCTTGACGTGTTTCTCGAGGTAAAGGTGGCTGAGCTTGCGCAACACCGCCGCTGCTTTTTCCGGCCAACGTGAGGTGTATTTCACTTCGATGACGTTGGCCTTCTTGACCGGTGTTATGAGCAAATCCTTCGCCAACTTCTTCGCCGCTTCCTCAACCTGCGTAGCCTGCGAACGCGGCGCTTCCTTGAGCCCAAGCTTCGCAGTACCGCACGTGAAATTGGTAATCTAACTGCTGGACAAACCCAATGCTCTCAGCACCAACTATGTTTTACGTTACTACGTTAACGCTGAAATGCTACGATTAATCGAAACCATTAAATGACCACTACATCCCAAAAACCCGCGGCCTTAGCGTCGACCGCCGATATTCGCGCCTGCTTTCCAGCGCTTGAACGCTTACACAATCAACTTCCGGTGGCTTATTTTGATGGCCCGGGCGGGACACAAGTGCCGCGCCAGGTAGTCGAGGCGATGACCGACTATCTGTACCATCACAACGCCAATACTCACTGGGCTTATCCCACCAGCGAAGAGACGGACGCCGCGCTCGAGCAGGCGCGACAGAGTTGCGCCGAGTTGGTGAACGCTTCGCCCAGCGAGATCGCGTTTGGCGCGAACATGACAACGTTGACGTTTCATCTGGCGCGGGCCCTGAGTCTGCAATATGGAAAGGGCGACGAGATCATCGTCACCGAATTGGATCATCACGCCAACGTGGCGCCCTGGCAGCGGCTCGTGGTTGAAAACGGGGTTCGTGTAAAAACCGTAAAGATGGTTCCCGAAACCGGCCAGTTAGACTGGGACGAATTCGAGCGTTTGCTAACTAAGCGGACTAAGTTAATCGCCATTGGCGCGGCTTCAAATGCGCTTGGCACAGTTAACGACGTGCGACGCGCAATCCAAATGGCGCGGTCCGCCGGCGCGCTGGTTTTCGTCGATGCAGTGCACTACGCGCCGCACGCGCTCATTGACGTCCAGGCGCTCGACTGTGATTTTCTCGCGATGTCGGCATACAAGTTTTACGGCCCGCACGTTGGGGTTCTGTTTGGCAAACTCGCTTTGCTGGAATCGATCGACTTCCCGAAACTTATGCCTGCGCCAGATGCTGCGCCGGAGAACGTTGAGACCGGCACGCAGAATCAGGAAGGGATGGTGGGCGCCGGCGCCGCAGTTGATTTTCTCTCGTCGCTTGCGAACGGAGAATCGCGGCGCGCCCGGTTGAGAGCAGCTTACGACGAACTTCACCGGCGCAGCTCGGAGCTAACTCGAAGGTTGTGGGATGGACTAACCGCGATAAGCGGAGTTCGGCTTTACGGACCAGCGCCGGACTTGCCGCGAACACCTACGCTCGCGTTCACGGTGAAAGGCGTAGCCTCGACGGAAGTCTCGCGTAAACTCGCGACGCGCGGACTATTTCTTTCGCACGGAGATTTCTACGCGGCGACTATCGTCGAACGATTAGGGCTGGGAGCTGAAGGCCTCGTGCGCGCGGGCTGCGCCTGCTACACAACTGAAGACGAAATCGATCGCCTGATTCAAGGCGTGCGTGAAGTCGCTAACACATAGTCCAAAGTCCAAAGTCCAATGTCCAAAGTCCGGTGGCAGCGACTTGAATCGTTCATTGGGCAACCGTGGAGCTTGCGACTCCTTCGGTCAAAAGAGATTTGGACGTTGGACCTTAGACTTTGGACTTTGGACTTATGTCTTAACCGCGTTAATGAAATCGGCCAACAGGCCGTACGCAGTGCTTTGCAGATTGGGTCGGTGAGACGTGATTGTCAGTCCCGGCATCATGTCCAACTCAAAGTGAATCGCCAATGAAGTTCCCCTGACGTTGCTAAGCGGATCGCTGGTGGCCACCTGTTCGGGCCTCACGGTGGCAGCAAGCTTGCCGTCGCCCAGGAGTTTTGCCCGCGCCACTAACTTGAATGACTTCCCTTCCGCACGCGCTGCCTGCACTTTCCGGGCGGTAAGATCGCGTATTCCTTCGCGAATTACATCAGCCGGTTTTAACGGGACGTTCATCAGCACGATCGCCAACGCGCAGACCTTGACGGTCGCGTCCCAGCCGTCGATGTCGTGGCTCGCATCTGTTTCCGCCACTCCCAGCTCTTGCGCGGTTTTCAATCCCTCTTCAAAAGAGCGGCCGGCCTCCATCGTTTCGATGATCACGTTTGTGGTTGAACTAAAAACGCCGCTGAATCCGCGCAGCTTGACCGCGGGAAGCGTCTCCCGGAAAAGCGAAAACACCGGCGCGCTATCGAGTACGGCTGACTCAAAAAGAAACCGCTTGCCGTTTGCTCGTGCGAGTTCACAGAGCTCCCGATATCCATGAACGAGAACGCCCTTGTTGGCGGTGATTGCGTGGGCCGGAGCCTTCAAAACTGCGCGCAGGTAATCGATTGCCGGTTGCCCTGTTTCCGGATTGAGCGAGGTTGTCTCGAATACCGCATCAGGCCGCGCGGCGTTGAGCCAACCGCTAATGTTGTCGGCAGACGACAATTGTTCGGCGACGTAGGTATTCGACAGCAGCGTTGACATATCAAACCCGTCGCTGTTGGCCAGCCAACCAAGCCGCCGGCTGGCAACACCGGTCACGCTAAACTCGATCCCATACTGGTCTCGTAACTCCGCGGACTTCGTCACCAGAAGACGAGCCAGGGCGCGTCCAACGTTTCCGAAGCCAAGAAAACAGAGATTGTATTGTTTCATGCTTACTTAATGAGCTGGAGCAAAGTTATACTGACAAACACGAGCTTCCGACAAGATAAATTCGATGAAACAATACCACGACCTCCTGAAATCAATTCTCGCAAACGGCAGAGAACATCACGATCGCACCGGCGTCGGGACCATCTCGCATTTCGGTTATCAAACGCGCTTCGACTTGCGCGAGGGATTTCCGATTGTAACAACAAAAAAGATTCCCTTTCGCTGGATTGCCGAAGAATTGTTTTGGTTTCTCTCAGGCGACACGAATGAAGCTAACTTGCGAGCAAGTGGCGTAGACATCTGGGCCGAGTGGGCCGATGAAGAACACACTGGAAGGTTCGATCGAGAGGCTGGTGACCTGGGACCGGTCTACGGCTATCTCTGGCGGTCTTTCGGCGGTGACTACCCTGAACGCAACGGTGTGGACCAGATAGCCAAACTGATTGATGAGATCGAGCGCAATCCCAATTCACGCCGCTTGATCGTGACCGGTTGGGACCCGCGCCAGGCCGATAAAGTTGACTTGCCGCCGTGTCATACCTTGTTTCAGTTCAAAGTTGACGGCCGCGTTTTGCACTGCCAACTCTACCAGCGCTCGGCCGATGCGTTCCTGGGCGTGCCCTTCAACATCAGCTCCTACGCACTCTTGATGCACATGATTGCGCACGTCTGCGGGCTCGAGGGCGGCGAGTTTGTCTACACGCTCGGCGATTACCACATCTACCAGAATCATCTTGCGCAGGTCGAGGAACTACTGGCGCGCGAGCCGTTTCCTTTGCCGCGTTTAGAAATTGTGGATGAAGCGAAACCGTTGCGTGGTCTGGCGGGGTTACTCGACATGCGGTACGAGAATCTGAAGCTCCGGGGTTATCAATCACACGGAAAGATCGCTGCCGCTGTTGCCGTGTAGGACAGACATTCTTGTCTGTCCTCTTTCTTGCGCAATACATGCTTTCGGAAATAACAGACCGGAATATCAGTCCCGCTTTTATGATCATAGGAATCGTCGCAGTAGACAGGAATGGCGCGATTGGCAAAGGCGGGAAACTGCCTTGGCACTATTCTGCCGACATGAAGTTCTTCAAAGCGACGACGACGGGAAATGCTGTAGTAATGGGCCACAACACGTGGAGAGGTTTAAAGAACCCGCTACCCAACAGGTTGAATATTGTTTTGAGCCGGCAATCTGAGATCGAACCACAAAACTCCGTGCTGGTGCTTCGAGACGTTGAGGCAGTTCTGTCAACTGCAAAGGATTTGAAAAGCGATCTCTACGTGATTGGCGGCGAACAGGTCTATCGATCCTTTCTTCCTCACATCGATAAGTGGATTGTGACTGAAGTCCCGTTGACCATCGAAGACGCTGACGCGTTTGTACCACAGAACTATTTGGAGGGATTTAGGCTCACGGGATCGAGAGAACTTGACGAAAACCTGATGGTGCGTTTCTACGAACGCATATAGCTCACAAGGTGTGCTGCCTCTCAGGTTAGGAAGGGTGGTTTACCCCCGCTTGCTTTGGCAGTTGAGTAACTTCAGACAGCTAGCGGGGGCAAGCCCGCCTTCCTGACCTGAGAGACATCGTGGATCGAGAGACTACAATCCAACAACGACTGCCCACATTCCCGAAACCTAGCTCAACGATCCAGTATTCCCCAACTTCAAATCCAGCACATCATGCCGGGTGATGATGCCGATGATGCGGCCATACTCTTCAACCAACACGGCCGGACTTGATTGAAGTTGCTGAGTCACTTCCTGAGCACTCGCATCAACGTCCACGGTCGGGAAACTAGCTTCCATCACCTCGCTCACCGGCGCCTCGAGTAAATGACGATTGCGCACCACCTTTGAAAGCACGCGATTTTCACGGAGCGAACCCACCGGGCGTCCTTCCACAAGCACGGGAATTTGCGTGAGGCCAAGCTCGTTCATCTTCGCGAGCGCTTCACTGACCTTGTCCGGAGGCGCAACCGACACCAACGATTGCGGCGCGCTTGCGCCTTTGGTGCCGCTTATCAATCCCGCCGTCATCTTCTGCGGCTCCAGCAAACGCTTCTCTTTCAGCCACTCATCCGAGTGATGTTTCGTCAGATAGTGTTCGCCGGTGTCGCAAATTATAAACACCACAACGGCGTCTTTATCCAGATCGCGGGCGATACGAAGCGCTGCCGCCAGATTCGTTCCGCTTGAGCCGCCACAAAAAATACCTTCAGTGCGTCCCAACTGCCGCGACATCTCAAACGACTCACCATCAGTGACGTTGATTACTTCATCGATGTATTTGATATGCACGTTGGGCGGCACAACTTCCTGGCCAATTCCCTCCACGAGATAAGGTGTCGTCTCGACGATCTTTCCCGTTTCCTTGAAGGTTTTGAAGATCGAGCCATACGGATCCGCGCCAACCACCCTGATCTTCGGATTTTGCTCCTTGAGATATCGCCCCGTGCCTGAGATCGTGCCGCCGGTTCCTATCCCGGCAACGAAGTGCGTGATCTTGCCTTCCGTTTGTTCCCAAATCTCCGGGCCGGTCGTGCGATAGTGCGCTTCGGGATTAGCCGGATGTGAATACTGATCGGGATAAAATGAATTCGGCGTCTCCTTGGCAATTCTTTGGGCGGTAGATACGTAGTGGTCGGGCGTTCCGGGTTTGGCTGAAACCGGAGTGATCACGACATCAGCACCGAGTGCTTTCAGATAGCGCGACTTCTCCACCGATGCCTTGTCAGTCATGACGAAAATGCACTTGTAGCCCCTGACTGCGGCGGCGAGCGCCAGCCCAATTCCCGTGTTTCCCGATGTTGCTTCGACAATTGTCCCGCCGGGTTTCAACTTGCCCTCGCGCTCGGCGGCGTCGATCATTGAAACGCCTATGCGATCCTTAACTGAAAAGCCAGGGTTCAGGTTTTCCATCTTTGCCAACACCAGGGGCTTGATGTCGCGAGTCATGCGGTTGAGCTTCACCAGTGGTGTGCGGCCGATTAGTCCCAATACGTTGTCGTAGTAGTGCATTCCGATCTCCGAAACTTTAGGTTGGTCTATTTTTATCAGAACTCTTCTAACAGAACTCCGGCAGCCACGCTATTTGAGAAGCCCAGCTTCGCAGATTTTTTTTGCGATAAGTTCACCCGCCACGCGATTACCTGTCACATTCCAATGGCCGTTGCCAATGTCCTTGCCAAATCCGTGAAGGAATACGTTGTTATGCTCAGCAAATTCCTGAAGTTCTGGAGCCAGCGTGATAACTGTAATTCCTTCACGAGCCCCGAGCGATTTGATCCGGTTATCAGGATAGAACAGATCAGTTATGCCGAAGCGATGCTTGAACCCTTCGCGCAACCTTGCATCTGGAAGGACCTGCGGGCCATTGCTTAGCGTGACCACGACAAACTTCGCGCCGCCCCGGGTCACTTCGTCCCGCATTCGCACAATCAATCCTTCAGTTACGCGCCATGCATCATTCCACACCGGATTGTTCGGTTCAAGATAAACGAGGTTGTCCGTGCCCAGTTCCTCCGAGCGCGCGAACAAGTCGCTGTTCTCAGGCGCTTTTCCAGTTTTCCCAGGCACGACCGGACGCGGCGATTGAGGCTGCGGCGCACCATTCGACGGTTTCGCGCGCCAGGAGGCTAACAGGATCTTGAAACCATGATGACCCTGTGTGATTGCCTGAACCAATCGCGAATGAGTGCGCAGCCAGGTTCCCAGCCGGCCGATTCTGGAGTTGCTGAAGAGAAACGCGCGCGAGTTCTTGAAAGAATCGTCAAGGCTAAGTTGAGCGCCGCGGTAAACAAAGTAGGGAACGTCGTCAGTTCGTTTCAGAACGCGAGAATTGTCGGTGACGTCGTTGTTTGTGGTTACAGCTAAAAGCACGAGGTCAGGAGAATACTTCCCAACTTGCTCTCGCACAGTTAATAGTTCCTGGGCGGTGCCGTATCCGGAAACACCGAAGTTGATTACTTCAATGTTCCGGGCCGGAAATGCAGCACACTCTTCGAGTTTCTTTCCCATTACCGACCAGAAGGCTTCTTCGAGCGACACGGAGAACGCTTCACAGTAAGAATCACCAACGACCGCAATCCTAAAAGTAGCTTCAGGTTTGGTGATCGTGTGTTCCTGATCGCGCAGGCCGTCGCTGTTGATGCGAACGTAGGCCTCGCCCTCTTTGCGATACCAACCCTCCGCACCCGGAAGCAGCGAAACGCCACGAACTTCATCCCGCTGATAAAACTCCGGATACTGATAACCGGCGACCCGCAGCACAATTTCCGCGACAACGCATCCGATCGCGAAGCCTATGAAGACAAGCAGAAGTTTGGCGAAGAGCTTTCTGACTCGCGAGCGTATGTTCATCGGTCGACCGAATGGAACATGAAAGAGGAGAAAAGCCTCATCAGTTTCATGTGGAAACGAAGGAATACCTTAAGCGAACGGCCAGGATTTTGTCCAAAGATTCGTTAGCGTGAAGTTGAGCCCTGGACAATCACTGGTCTTCCCGATGTAATGAGGTCAGTACCACACCGCGGTAGCGGGTTCTTCGATTGCTGATTGTCGATTGAAGATTTCAGATTAGTGTTTTGGTATCAGCCAATCGGCAATCGGCAATCGCAAATCGGCAATTGAAAGATCCACCCGCTACCGCGGTGTGGTACTGACCTCATACCCAGAATTTTTGAATCGCACCGTCGAGATCAACTATAGTCCTTCGCACCGGAGGACCCAATGGATATGAACTCAACAGCGGTCACACGAAAATCAACAGCGATCTTTGCTCTTCTGCTTCTTTTTGGCGTAGTCGTTTCCTGCCGAATGGTGGAATCGCTTACGGGCGGTGAAAAGGCGGGCACGGTCAGCAGCCTTTGGCCGGATGTTCCGCCATTCCCGGGCGCAACTAAGGCAGACCTGGCAATTCCACTTGGAGCAAGGCTCGCATTGCGCGCCATGATGCAGGGCAAGGTCAATTTCATTGCCTTTACAACGTCCAAGAGCGCCCAGGATGTGAAAGATTTTTATTCTGTGGCTCTTATGAAATCGTCTGGGTGGACACCCAATGAGAAGGGATGCGTTGGCGACACTGAAGATGAGAAGAACAAAGGCGCGGTCTGCTTTTTCCAGCGCCAGGACGGTGAAAAGAAGGAAGGGCTTGCCATCATTCTGGCTGAAGACGAGAAGACAAAACAGACTGATATCTTTTACGCCCGAATTGATATTACCGAATCATCGCCATCGCCGAACAAGCGCTAACCAGCGTTCGCCCTTAGCGGCGAGCCATGGGAAATAAAACTGTTGAGGCCCGGACGCGCTCTCCCCTTCGCATCCGGGCCTCAAACAAGGTCATCGATTTTTCAATCGGCGACCAGGCCTAACCGCTATCAAGAACGTTTAGTATCTACGATTCTTGTTGCGGATTTTGTAAGTGTAGATGGCCGCACCGGCGCCACCTGTAACTGCTCCAATCACTGCACCCTTCTTACCACCGATCAAGCCACCAAGAAGTGCTCCGCCTATTGCGCTTCCCGCAGTAGTGATCTTGTCACGGTGCCGATCCCAAACGGAACGGTTCGAGCCGTAGCGATAGTTGTCATTGTTATAGGGATCGTTGTTATAAGTGCCATTGCGATAGCCATCATTACGATAGGAATCGTTGCGATACTGACCACCGCGGTTGTAGCGCGTGTCGTATCTGCTATCGTAGCGACCGTTGTTTGCCGTTCTATTCGAGCAGCGATTTCGCGTTTGCGCCGCCACGGGCAAAACGGCCATGCTAAGAGCGGCCAGGGTGACAAGCGTTGCGATTAGTTTTTTCATTTCGTGGCCTCCGGGGGTCATTTGGCAATGAGCATGCCACGACTGGCGCTTTGTCTCGCCGGTAGTGAATTGTATTGTTTCGAAGGAAACTTAGTTCAGAAATGGAGGGAGCCCGGAAGAGACTTCGCGCCCGAGCCTACGATACGGTATGCATTTAACTTCTTCATTTCCCTTTTGGGGTAAACGCGGTGAGTGAACAATACCCGCCGTCTTTGCGGATTTTCTTGATGAAGAGAAGGCCGCTATCTTTGTACTAACGATGAAATCCCGCGCTAAGGAGAGAAAATGCTGGAGACGCAAACTGGGAAGAAACGACTGCTCTTGATCAGCAATTCAACTCTTCATGGCAGCGGCTACCTGGATCACGCCGAACTTGAGCTACGAGATGCATTGGGCGCAATCGAGCGCGTCCTCTTTGTTCCGTTTGCCTTACACGATTGCGATGGCTACACGAAGCAAGCACGGGAGCGATTCGAAGCGCTGAACTATGCGCTCGATTCGGTTCATGAAGCAGCCAATCCGACAATTGCCGTAGAGAATGCGGAGGCAATCTTTATTGGGGGCGGCAATACTTTCCGGCTCCTCGATAATCTCTACCGGCTTGATTTGCTGCTCCCGATACGCCAACGCGTCGCAGCCGGACTGCTCTATATCGGTTCAAGTGCCGGCGCGGTGGTGGCCGCACCTACGCTCCAGACTACTAACGACATGCCAATCGTGCAGCCTCCTTCCTTCGAGGCTCTTGGCCTGGTGCCTTTCCAGATAAATGCTCATTACCTCGATCCGGATCCTACTTCCACACACATGGGAGAGACCCGCGAAGTGCGGATCAATCAGTTTCTGGAAGACAACGACATACCAGTGGTTGGTCTACGCGAGGGATGCATGCTTCGGGTGGAGCAAGATATTTATACGTTGAGAGGAAGGACGAACGCACGCATTTTCCGTCGCGGATTCGATCCCATCGAACTCGAGCCCGGGTCAACCCTTGAAGGGTTGTTCGAAAACACTCCCAGCAGAGCTGTTAATTGATAGTGAACTTGATGTCGTTGCTACTTTCCGACAGTTTCTTATCGGCGCTGTTATAGGCCTCAACCTGCCAGCGGTAAATACCCTTCTCCAGCGGCTTATCAAGACTAAAAGAAGTGCCTTCGACACGTTCGTTCACGTAAGGAGACGTAACGCTGGCCTCTTCAGGAAAAACGCTGAATTTATAATAAGCCGCGTCGGGGTATGCCTCCCATTTGAGTTCCAGATTTTGCGCGCTCACTTTCGCGCCCGCTTTGGGATTTACCAACTTCAAATCTCCCTTGAAGAGATTGGTCGGCGACGCGAACAAAGTCTTGTCAGCAGAGACCTCATATTTGTTGGAGCTGAGTCCGGCGATCCCAGTGGTCGCAAAGACATACTCGTCGGTATCAAACACACGCGCTAACAAGCCTTCATACACTTTGGGCTCGACGTTTGTAATCACATACTCGCCATCTTTGTCGGTTCGCGCGGTATAAGTCTTTCCGCCGCAACCACCCAGGAATCGATTGAATGTTTCGCACAACTTCACCTCGATGTTCTCGACCGGCTTGCCGTTGAACAAGATTTTTCCCTGCACGTTGCCGGTGCCGGGCGCAGGTTTAACTTTCTCGACGCCCGTTTCACCGCGATCAGGCTGAGTCGTAGATGAGTTTGAAGAGCCTGCGGATGGCGAATTCCTGTTACCGATTTTGCAACCCGTCAATGAGATTGCGACGACTGCGCCGAGGAAACCAACTGTCCATTTACTAAGCACCATTTTTCCACCCTTCCCTTTTTCTCTTCTCGTTCCCGTTATAATTGAATGGCAACAGCATTTCAAGGCGTGGCAGCAAGCGTGTATTCAAACTCGTAGAAATGTTTTCCGTCGGTAACTTTGATGTCCATCGTTCCGGTAAGTCCGATAAGCTCGCCTGTGCCGGAGTCTGGCACCACGATAACGCTGAGCTCGGGTGCGCCGCGCGTCATCGTGCCGGTATGTTATAGCGCGAATGTCTCGTTTCGGCCACTCAGCGTTCCTTTGACCTGCTGGCATCTGTCCCGATTGTCACGTCGGGGTAATGGCTGAGCTGGAGGAGAGACGGAAAGAGAAAGCGGATGAGAGGTTGGTAACAGTCTGATCGAACAGGTTACGTTACCTTTCGCTGGGCGATTCACTGAATAAAGCTGGATCGTCTTAGTTCATAGGTCCTGATATCGGATTCATGCAGCATTGTGAGCCCGATATCGTCAAGGCCTTCCATCAAACAGCGTCGCTGGAAATCGTCTATAACAAACGCAGCCAACAGCCCGCTGCCATCCGTGACGGTTCGTCCCTCCAGGTCGACTGTAAGTTCATAATTCTGTCTCGCTCCCGCCCGCTCGATAATTGCGGATACGTCTGGTTCGGGAAGCACCACGGGCAGCAGTCCATTCTTCATACAATTGTTGGCGAAGATGTCGGCAAATGACGGAGCGATGATTGCGCGGAAGTCATAATCGGCTAGTGCCCAGGGCGCATGCTCGCGTGAAGAACCGCAGCCGAAGTTTTTTCCGGCCACCAGGATCGAGGCGCCGCGGTAACGCGGCTCGTTCAGCACAAACGATTCATCCGGTTCACCACCCGGTTTGAAACGCCAATCGTAAAACAGGAATTCGCCGAATCCGGTGCGCTCAATTCGCTTGAGGAATTGTTTGGGAATGATCTGATCGGTATCGACGTTCGCCCGATCAAGCGGGACGACTATTCCGGTGTGGCTGCGAAAGGGTTTCATGATGCGCGCTAGTTAAACTTCCAGTCTCTTACGTCAGTGAAGTGTCCGGTGATAGCGGCAGCAGCAGCCATCATCGGGCTCACCAGATGCGTGCGGCCGCCGCGGCCCTGCCGTCCTTCAAAGTTGCGATTGCTGGTTGAAGCGCAGCGCTCTCCCGGTTGCAGAATATCGGCGTTCATACCCAAACACATTGAGCAGCCGGCTTCGCGCCACTCGAAACCGGATTCTCGAAAGATGCGATCGAGGCCTTCAGCTTCGGCGGCGCGCTTCACCGCTTGCGAACCGGGAACTACCATCGCGCTCACTGAATTCCTGGTTCTGTATCCCTTGACCACTCGAGCTGCCGCTCGCAAATCTTCGATACGCGCGTTGGTGCAAGAACCAATAAAAACTCGGTCAATCTCAATATCCTGAATCCTCGTGCGCGGATCGAGCGCCATGTATTCGAGCGCCCGTTCAGATGCACGGCGATCCGCTTCATTCATTGAGCCGGCCGGGTCCGGAACACAACCCGTCACCGGAACAACCATCCCCGGACTTGTGCCCCAGGTAACGTGTGGCTCAAGCGTTGAAGCGTCGAGGTGAAATGTGCGGTCAAACTGGGCGTCGCTGTCACTGCGAAGCGTCTGCCAATACGCCAGGGCTTCGGTCCAGGCGTCTCCTTTCGGCGCGAATCGACGGCCATGCAAATACGCGAAGGTTGTTTCATCGGGCGCGATCATTCCGGCACGCGCGCCAGCCTCGATGCTCATGTTGCAGAGAGTCATGCGCCCTTCCATTGAAAGGCTGCGCACTGCCTCACCGGCATATTCGATTGCATAGCCAGTCCCGCCGGCCGTACCGATCTGCCCGATGATCCCGAGCGCCATATCTTTCGACGTGACACCTTCCGGCAACGTACCGCTAACCTCTATCAACATCGTTCGTGGTTTATTTTGCGGCAGACATTGGGTAGCGAGTACATGCTCAACTTCGCTGGTGCCAATGCCAAACGCGAGTGTGCCGAACGCTCCATGCGTACTGGTGTGGCTGTCGCCGCAAACGATCGTCATGCCTGGTTGCGTCAGTCCCAACTCCGGACCGATAACATGCACGATGCCCTGTTCCGCTGAATCGATATCAAATAATTGAATACCAAAGTCAAGGCAGTTTTGACGGAGCGTGTCTATCTGTTTAGCGCCGATGGGATCGGCGATTGGCAGACTCCGATCTGTGGTGGGCACGTTGTGGTCAACCGTCGCCACCGTGAGATCGGGACGGCGTACACGACGACTGGCGACGCGCAGGCCCTCAAACGCCTGCGGCGAAGTCACCTCATGAACAAGATGTAGATCGATGTAGAGAAGCGTAGGCTGGTCTGCGAGCTGAGTTACAACGTGAGCATCCCAGAGTTTTTCAAACAGTGTTCGAGACATGGAAAATCTACTGTCTTAGACCGCATGATACGCGTGCCGAACATCGGCAATTTCAGCAACGGCCTCGGCGACGCGTTCACCAATTTCGGACGTAGTCGCAACATAACCAATGCCATCCGCAGCGATGTCGCGCGTGCGATATCCGTCGTTCAGCACTAACGCAATCGCCTCTTCAATGTCATCCGCTTCGCGCTCGAGCCTGCCGCTGTAGCGCAATAACATCGCCGCCGACGCTATCGCGCCAAAGGGATTCGCAATGCCGCGTCCGGCAATGTCCGGCGCCGAGCCATGCACGGGCTCGTAAAGACCAATCTCCCCGCCGATAGTTGCCGAGCCCAGCATACCGAGAGATCCGGTAATAACGGCCGCCTCATCTGAAAGAATATCGCCAAAGAGGTTTTCAGTCAGCAAGACATCAAAGCGCCGCGGATTGGTGATTAGGTGCATCGCGCAAGCGTCCACGTAAAGATGATCGAGGGCGACCTCGGGATAATCCAGGGCTACGCGCGTAACCGTGGTTCGCCAAAGTTGCGATGTCTCCAGCACATTTGCCTTATCGACTGAAGTAACCTTCCGTCCCCGTTTCATTGCTGCTCGGAATGCCACATGCGCTACGCGTTCAATCTCCGCGACGGAATAAGTCATGGTATTGACCGCCACCGAGTCGCCGTTGTTACCTGACGTGCCGCGTGGCTCGCCAAAGTAAAGTCCCCCCAACAACTCGCGAACGATCAAAATATTCGCGCCGGTGGCAATCTCGGGGCGCAGGGGAGACGCTGCCGCGATTACCTTGTATGAGATTGCCGGGCGCAGATTCGCATAACCTCCGAGCGCGCGCCGCAGCAGCAACAGTCCTGCTTCTGGTCGCTCAGCCGGTTTAAGCGAATCGAATTCCGGCGCGCCTACGGCACCAAGCAATACCGCATCGCCGGCTAAACATGCATCGAGGGTGGCTATCGGCAATGGAGTCCCGGACTGCTTAATGGCCGCCCCGCCGATAAGTTTGTGATCAAAACTAAACTCATGGCCATGAAGCGCGGCAACCGCGCGCAGCACGCGAACGGCCTCGCGCGTTACTTCCGGGCCGACTCCGTCACCTTCAAGTACTGTGATTCTCAGTTTCATTCGTAGTAGGACAGGCATTCCTGCCTGTCCCTCCAGAGACCGCGATACGCGGCGTCTATTGTTTCAGGCAGCAGACGATGCCCGCACCCATTCAGTCGCTGCTCCCGCGCTGTCCGTCGGGATTCTATCGCTGGCCGGTGATGCGGTTTGCAGCAAGGCAATCAAGTCTTGATCGTAAATGCGCTTCTTACGATCCGCGAGCGTCGTGAAGCGCTGATAAATCGCGTCCAATTCGTCAGGTTGCATCGAGTAGCCCAGGTCCTCATAGCGCAAAGCCAGCGCGTGGCGGCCTGAGTGTTTGCCTAATACGAGATTGTTCGTGGGCACGCCAACCGACTCCGGAGTCATGATCTCGTAGCAGAGCGGATTACTGATCACGCCGTGCTGATGAATCCCTGCTTCGTGCGCGAAGGCGTTACGGCCAACAATCGCTTTGTTTGGCTGCACAGCGCAACCAATAATCGATGAAAGCAGTTGGCTGGTGGGATAAAGTTGCTGAGTCTCGATGGCCGTTTCAAAAGGCAGGTGGTCGGCCCGCACCTTCATCGCCATCACGATCTCTTCGAGCGACGCATTACCGGCGCGCTCGCCAATGCCGTTGATCGTACATTCAACCTGGCGCGCTCCCGCTTCGATTGCAGCCAGGCTATTCGCAACTGCCAGTCCGAGGTCGTCATGGCAATGCACGCTGATCGTGATGTCGCTGCGATCGCCGACTACCTGGTCGTGTACCCTGCGCACCAGCCGGGAAAACTCCGTCGGCATTGTGTAGCCAACCGTGTCGGGAACGTTGATGACTGTCGCGCCAGCGTCTACTGCGGTAGCAAGCACCTCGCACAAATACTCGACGTCGCTTCGGGTTGCGTCCTCGGCTGAGAATTCGACTTCTCCGGCGCACTCGCGTGCGAGCGTCACCGCACGTCGCGTCATCTCGATTACTTCGGCACGGCTCTTCTTCAGCTTGTATTCGAGGTGCAGGTCAGAGGTGGCCACAAACGTATGTATGCGCGGATGAGCTGCATGCTCCAACGCCTCGGCCGCCCTCAAGACATCCGCTTCTGAGGTGCGACACAGCGCAGCCACGGTCACGTTCCGGCATTCTGCCGCCACCGCTCTCACGGCCGCAAAGTCGCCGTCGGAAGCAATGGGAAAGCCGGCCTCGATAACGTCGACCCCGAGCGCTTCCAATTGCCGCGCCATGCGAACCTTTTCAGCCAGGTTCATTGAGCAGCCAGGGGATTGCTCGCCGTCACGTAGGGTGGTGTCAAAAACCGCAATTCTCTCTCCAGCCATTTGTCGGGCCTCCTTCCGCAGCTAAAGGCTGGATCTTAAGGACGAGACTCGAAATAGTCAAAGTTATAATATCTATGACAACATAACTTCTCATGATAAGATAACGCCGAGCCTTTAGTCCGATAAGCTGAGCTGCCTGACGCGAACTGCCGGTTGGGACCTCCGGTGAAGGGAGTTCTTGAAATGGACATCAACCAACTTGAGGTGCTGATCGCAGTAGCACAGGAGAAAAGTTTTTCGCGCGCAGCCGAGAGGCTTCACCGCACGCAGCCGGCCATCAGCCAGGCCATTCGCCGGCTGGAGGTAGAAATCGGCGAACCACTCTTCGATCGTTCGTCGAAGGATGGCACCATGACCGCCGCCGGCCGAGTCCTCTTTGGCCTTGCTCAGCAGATGATAAACCTGCGCCACGGCGCCCACGCGGCGATCAGGGAATTGAAAGGTCTTCATCGCGGCAAGCTGAGCCTGAGCGCCAATGAATATACGGTGATGTATCTGTTGCCGCTGCTGCCGGTGTTTCGCGCGCGTCATCCACACATCAAGGTCGAGGTGAAACGAAGTCTCGCCAGTCGCATTTCGTCGGAGATACTGGCGCGCGAAACTGAGATCGGAATTGTGTCATTCAAACCAAACGATGCGGCGATTACTTCCGTGGCTGTGTTGACGGACGAACTGGCATTGATTGTCCCGGTCAATCATCCACTGGCTGGAAAGAAAATCGTTTCGATACGCGAGCTGGGCGCTGAATCGTTTGTGGCGCATAACGTTCCCTCTCCCTATCGAGAACGCGTGGTGCGTACTTTCGAAAAGTATCGGACACCGCTGAACATTTCGCTGGAGATGCCAACGCTCGAAGCAATCAAGCGGTTCGTTGAAGGAGGGATGGGCGTGGCGTTGGTGCCGCGCTTGACCGCTCAGGCGGAAATCGCTCGCGGCCAGGTCGCGGCCCTCGCGGTGCGTGAAATGAAGTTGGAGCGGAAGCTGTATCTGGTTTATCGGAAGGGTGCCACTCTCTCGCACGCGGCACGCGCGTTTCTGCGAGTTGCAAGGGAACTACAAAAGACCTCGACTCAAAATAAGAGCGGGGGCAAGGCG
Organism: bacterium; assembly: GCA_040004575.1. Lineage (GTDB taxonomy): Bacteria > Acidobacteriota > Blastocatellia > Pyrinomonadales > Pyrinomonadaceae > PSRF01. The sequence goes on along the minus strand of JBDUAQ010000002.1, from coordinate 58,168 downwards.
GGGTCCCCAGCGGGGCAGCCCCGCTGGGGTGCTAATCCCGCCTTCCCGACCTGAGAGATATTCCAAGTAGTCAGGTTCCTCAAGATTGAAAGTTTTTCAGGCGAGGATTGATAAGGCGAGCTCAATAATCTCAAGGTCGGGAAGGTGGGCTTGCCCCCGCTCTTTTGAATTTACTCTCTACCCACACCAAGCGCATCTGCAACCCGGTTGATGTAGTTGAACCAGGAAGCAATCAAGGTGATCTGGAGAATGCCGCGGTCGTCGAAGCCAACCGCTCGCAGGCGTTCGTGATCCTCGCGGCCGATGCCGGTAGCATCGCGCGTCAACTGTGCCACGTAGTCAAGCATTGTCCTTTCCTGCTCAGTGATCGGCGCAGTCGTGTAGTCAGCTTGCAGCGCCCGCACCAGCTCTTCATCCAGTGTGACTCGACGCAGAAACTCTGCGTGTGATTCGATTCAATAATGACATCGGTTGGCGACCGAAACTACGGTCGTGATCATTTCATGCTGACGCCTCGTGAGCGGCAGGTCCGGCGACATCAAGGCGCCGAAGGTGGCAAACGCGTGATGAAGTGCCTCGGGTATCAGGCTATGAGAAGCAACAATCTCAGACGACTGCTGATCGGGAGTCGGATGGATCGGCACGGCGTATTCGACTGGATACAACTCGCGTTGCGCGTCCATCGCCTGTCGCACCTTCTCGTCGCTTTCGGGCGAAACAGTTCTAATCCATGTCATTGAAAGTTAATGCTCCTATTGTTTTCAGTTAAGTCTGATAGTCTGCGCACCACCGTTATCGTTAGTCGTGACGATGCGAAGACCACGGCCAGCCGACTTGACGACGAAAGCGAATTTCCTGATGCCCGGGTTATAGCTACCCTGTGGCGCGCTGGTAGTTACAACAAACCCGGCGCCCAATCGCTTCGCGTTTACCGTCGTGCGACGAAAGCCGCCCTGTTTGTATGCCGGACTAACGCCATCGTCTTCATACAACGTCACGGAAGCAGAGCCCTTCTCGTCCGGGTAAATATTGAACGTGATCGGGTCCTCGGGCTTTTCGGCGGTGTAGTTCATCTCCGGTCCAGTGGGGATAATCGCGCCCGCGCGCACAAACATTGGAACAGTCTCAAGCGGCGCATCGGCGGAGATCATCGTTCCACCTTCGTACTTTTTGTTTGTCCACCAGTCGTACCACTGACCCTTCGGCAGATAAACCAAACGCCGTGTGACGTCGGGTTTAAGCACCGGCGCCACCAGCAGATCATTGCCAATCATGAACTCATCATCAAGATTGTAGGTATTGGGATCGTCCTGATAATTCAGTACCAACGGTCGAAACAGCGGCACGCCGGTTTTATGTGACTCCTCGAGAGTCGTATAGAGAAACGGCAGTAGCTGGTAACGCAGTTTCAGGTACTTGCGAATAATGTCTTCGTAGTACTCACCGAAGCGCCACGGCTCCTGATCGTAACCATCGATCACTTTGTGATTGCGGCAAAACGGCGCCAGGAAACTTACCTGGTAAGCACGCGTAAGCAACTCGCCATTCCCGCGACCGATGAAGCCGCCAACGTCGCTGCCAACAAAGGGTTCGCCGGACAGTCCCAAGCTAGTGAACATCGGAACGTTCATGGCCAGCGCTTCCCAGGTGCTGTTGGTATCGCCAGTCCACATCGTCGAGTACCTTTGAATGCCTGCGTAAGCGGCGCGCGTGATTACGTAGGGCCGCTGATTGGGTCGCAACTGTTCGAGACCTTCATAAGTAGCGCGGGCCATCAAGAGCGCAAACACATTGCGATTTTTCGCGTGCGTGGATTTCTCACCCTCGTCGTAGCTCACGACATCAAGCTGGTTCTTGCCGGTTTGATCGACAAAGTCGGCCGGCTCGTTCATGTCGTTCCAAATTCCCGCTACGCCATTGTCCGTATAGGCTCGATGTAAACCTCCCCACCACTCGCGGGCGGATGGCAGCGTGAAATCAACAAACACGCTTTCTCCAGGCCAAACCCGCGGCACGAACAAATCGCCATTCTCACGCTTTTGAAAATAGTTGTTCTGTAGTCCCTGCTCGAAAACATAATAGCGCTGATCCTGCGGCTCGAGTTCAGGCGTAATCGAAGTAATCAGCGCCGCACTTTTGGCTACCGGCTGATACTTGACGCCCGGATCGACAATCGTGACAAGCCTCACTCCCTGCCTCGCAAGCTTTTCACTGAGCGCCTTTGGACTAAGGAAACGATCTCGATTCCAGGTGAACACGCGATAGGCCTGCATGTAGTCGATATCGAGATGAAGCACGTCGAGCGGCAGATCGCGTTTGCGATATTCGCTGACAACTTGTTCAGCCATCGTGTCCGGATAATAGCTCCAGCGACTTTGCTGATTGCCGAGCGCCCATAGCGGAGGCATCGGCATGTGACCGGTGAGGTCTGCGTAGCGATCCAGAATTTTCTTTAAGGACGGGCCGTAGAAAAAGTAGTAGTTCAGTTCGCCGCCCTCAGCGCCAAACCAAACACGTTGCTGCGACGACTTGCCGAAATCAAAATAGCTGCGATAGCTGTTGTCGAAAAAAATGCCGTAAGCGTTGCCGCCTTCGAGGCCCGTGTAAAACGGCACGGTTTGATAGATCGGGTCTCGGCCTTCGAGGTAACCGGGCGTGTCGGAATTCCAATTTACAAATGAACTTCGCCGCTTATCGAGGCGCGCGGCCTTTTCTCCCAAGCCGTAGAAATGTTCGTTGAACCCAAGCTTCTTCGCGGCGGCGACGAAAGTTCCGCGCGGATCAAACATGATATCCCGCAGCAGGCCTTTCGCATCGTAGGCCATCGGCTGCTCGTCACGATTGATCACTGCGTGCGTCTTCGCGTCGCGAAACTCGACAAGCAACGGCGAGCGATGAACCAGAACCTCGAGCTCGTCAGTCGTGATCACTACAGCATCGTTTGTTTCTGACAAACTCCAACGCGGCGTAGTCCATTCTGTTTTTGCTATCGCCCATGAATGATCTCTCGCGGGGATTGGCTTGGCGAAGGAGGCGCGGACGCGCACTAGATCGGGAGCGAGAATTGTTACCTGGACCTGCGAATTGTCCTGGCAGTTGAAGACGACGGCTTTTTCGGATTTTGTGAAACTAACGACTGAGCCGATCTTTTCCAGCTTAGTGATGTCCTGCGCCATGGCTGACGCAACACATCCGAGCAGGCAACAAAAGATTGCGAGGGAGCTTTTCATGCGATTACTAGTCTTTGAATGCCAGCCGCGCCGCGCCGAGCAGGCCGGCGTCGTCACCACATTGAGCGCGCACAATCTTGACGCGCCGCGCTGGTATCGGAAACGCCCGTTCAATTACCTGCTGTTGCATGTGTTTCGCAAACAGGTCCCAGCCGTTTGCCAGGCCGCCGCCAATCACCACTATTTCCGGATTGAGGATATTAATTAGGCTGGCAAGGCCAATTCCCAGGTAAACGCCCATGCGGCGAAAAACTTCAATGGCGAGCTCGTCGCCATCCCTGCCCGCCTTATAAACTTTTTCCGAAGTTAGATCTTCGGTGTTGTGCAGGATCGAAGCGGGATAACGAGGTCTCGCTTCGCGTGTCATCCGCACGATGGCCGTCGCTGATGCATATACTTCGAGACATCCGCGACTGCCGCAGGTACAAGGCACGCCCGCAAAAGGGTCTACTCCGATATGACCGATCTCACCGGCCGAGCCATCAACGCCACGCCACAGTTTGCCGTCAAGGATAATTCCGCCGCCGACGCCGGTACCAAGGGTCACGCAAATGAGCGTACGATAGCCTTGTCCGGCTCCTCGCCACATCTCGCCGATTGCGGCGGCGTTGGCATCATTCTCCAGGATCACAGGTTCGTCGATTTCACTTTCCAAAGCCGCCGCCAGACGAAACCCATCGAGGCAAGGCACGTTCGGAGCTTTGACAACCACACCATCGGCGACGTTTACAGTGCCGGGGACAACTACCGACACGGCGGAAATTACGCCACCCTGTTCGGCAGCGGCGCGCTCGCATTTGTGAAAAGCATCAATCAACGCGCGCACAATTTCGTTAGGCTTCTCCGCTTGCGGCGTTGCCTGCATCTGGCGACAGTAAATCTTTCCGTTTCGATCAACGGTAGAAACACGCAAGTGGGTGCCGCCCAAATCTGCGGCAAAGACAAACTCGGGTTTAGGCATGCTCGCTTTATTTTTGGCGCCAGCTGTCAATTGGGTGCTGAACCTTTCAGGTATCGCGCTGTAGTTGCGTTTGGAGTCTCCACATTATGTCCTCGTTTTATGTTGATTGCGAGACGGATGAACTGCGCCATAGACCACGCGAGCGGAGTGGCCGAGCCGGTACCCGCACCAAAACGAAGCTCCGGCCGCGGACTGTCGCGGCGATCCCAAACCTGTTCCGGAATCATCATCCCGTCGTTTGCAAAACCCATCATCGCATCAAGGCGCTTGCGTGCGCCGGCAAGGTCGCCGCGCGCAACATCATACTCGCCACGTTCGCCGCTAAGCAGTGTCCACAAACGACCCAGTCCCGTGCGGCCATCGTAGTCACCACCGTCAGCTCGCTCGCCATAGGCGTCGTGATTGTAACGATACCAACCGGGACCGGCGGGAGTCTCCACCTTAATTAACTGATCGATTAGGGCGAGCGTTTCAGCGATCAACGGATCGTTCGGCGTCTTGATGCCAAGACGTGTCAATTCCAGAAACCCGGCATCCAAAATTGCTCGTTCATCAGCGACGCGGCTGCTGCTATTTATTTCAAGCTTTGCTCCATCGTCGGGATCATCGTTCTCGGTTATGCGCAAATAGTAATGTCCGTCACCCTGGCGGCCTTTCGTCGCTGTCCAACGTTCGACGTCCTGTGCCCATTCGTCCGCTACTTTGAGGTAGGCCTTTGCAGCTAACTGATCGTTATTGAGTGAAGCGATTCTGGCGGCACAAACTAAACCTGCGATCTCGGCGGCAATGGTAGCAGGTGAATAGCCCGGCTTCTCTTCCCAACGATCCTGACCGGTAGCAGGACCTTTACGAAGAATAAAATCCGCCGCCGGCTTGATATGTTTCAGCCACGTTGGTCTGTCAGTGCGTTGCAACTGATAAGCAAGCACAAGCGGCAACGCGACTTGATCCATCTGTAACCCGTCACCGATCGGACGACCATCGACCCAGGAGTTTTGCGGGAAACTTCCATCTGCTTTTTGTTGCACGTTGAAAAGATAATCCAGCGCGCGATTCGCACTCGCGCGATCACCCATCGCCAGAAACGCGGTCGCCACCTGATAAAGATCGCGCGCCCAAACCGCGTGATAACCACTAATCGCCGGCTCGTTTGCGTTTGGGCCACCGCCCCAGGGGATCGATGGCGAAGCGATCATTGCGCCGCGATAGGTCTTGTCTTCCAGTGCTTTCAAAACCATTGCCGACATATTGAACTGCTGTTGGTATTTTGGTTCGACGCGCCGCAGCGGTTTGAGATACGCGTGCCAGCCTGCTTCGTATTCGCGACGAGCACGCGCAAATCCTTTCGCCAATGAAGCCCGCGCAATCAGGAGTGCCTCGTGCGGCGTTTTTCCAAATGCAAGCGCCAACGTGAGTCGCTTGACCGGGATTCCGTTCGAACCCTCGAGTCCCTTCAATGCTGCTACTTGGACGACGTTGCCGTTATCGGCGCGTTGAGACGAAGTAAACTCTGGACGGTTCCGATTCCTTTGTAACTCAGTGAGGCCGTCAGTCCTGCCAAAGTAGCCATTAGAAATTTTAGAAGGTACAAACCCAGAACTCGAAATCAGGGCTGAAGCCTTATCACCATCAACAGCTAAGAGCGCATCGCCTTCAGTCCAGGCAGAGTCGTGCATGCCGCTATTGTTCAGCGAGGGATCGTAGTAGACGTACACGTTGTTCGCCGCTCGGCTGGCAAACTCAATCTCGATCAAGACGGTGCTGCGCTCGGGATCGGTGACATAGGTCTTCGTGATTGTGTAGTGGCCACTCTTAGCGATGTTGGTTTGGCGAAAAGTCAGCGCGTGCGAATCGACCACTTCGACGCGATGATTTGTATCCTCACTTTCAGTTTCCACCTTGCCGCCAACAATGATTAGCTGCAGCGACTGAACATTGGGCACATCGAGGCGCGGATAGTAGACCTCCGTCATCACGCCGTTGTTGAGCGTAAACCAAACCTTCGAAGCCAACGTGTTCGACGTTCCGAAGCCATTCTTCGCGGCGCTTGGCCAGTGTGCATCGAGGCCGGGTGCACCTGGAGCCAGATGGTTAGTTGTCTGTGCGAACAAAGCTGCGCAGGTAAGTAGCGAGATTGTGGAGATCACGAGTAGTCGAAACATTTTGTCTTGAACTCAGGGAAGGACGAACCTGCTGACTCCACTGCGGCCCGATACAGTTTTATTCAGCCGCGCTTGCGTCCAGCCATATCAAGGCCTACAGCCGCAACCAGGATCGCTCCTTTAATAATCATTTGCGAATAAGGTTCGACCCGCATCAGCGACATGCCATTGTCTAGGCTCGCCATAATAAGCGCACCCAGAATCGCACCGAAGACAGTTCCCCGCCCGCCCATCAAACTCGTGCCGCCGATGACGCATGCTGCGATGGCGTCGAGCTCGAGCAATTGTCCTGCGTCGGGAGAGGCGCTGCCGACACGCGCCGTGTAAATGATCGAAGCCACGCCGGCCAGCGCTCCCATGATGCAGAAGACCGCGAGAATGTGCTTGCGAATGTTAATGCCGGAAAGACGCGCGGCGTCGGGGTTGCCGCCAATCGCATAAAGGTAACGACCAAAGGTGGTGTTCTGAGTCAGGAACGCTCCCGCCAATGCGATGGCGATCAAGATGATTACCGGAATGGGAACACCTTCATAGGTGTTCATGGTGTAGATGAACCAGAGGATGACTGCGGACGGAAGTGCGATGCGAAAAACTGTTGACCCCAAAGCTGCGGGTTCCAAGCCATGACGACGCCGGGCGCGATTGCGAGCGAGCATCATCCAGACAACAGCAGCAATGCCAAGCGCGGCCAGTATCCAACCGGCGCGCGGGTCGACATAGTTTTGTCCGATCGCTTTGAAACTCTGCAACCGCAGCGGGATTGTTTCGCCACGGCTTATTCCCAGAATGACGCCACGCCACGCCAGCAACCCACCCAGCGTGACGATGAACGCCGGAATATTGAGGTAAGCGGTCAAGGATCCTTGCACCGCGCCAATCGCAATTGCGACGGCGATGCCCGCAGCCAATGATGGAACCAGGCCATAACCCCACCAGCCCTGTGCAATGGCAGCGATGCCACCAGCAAGGCCCACGAGCGAACCAACTGAGAGATCGATCTGCGCCGTGACGATCACCATCAACATTCCCACTGCCAACACGCCAGTGACTGATGTCTGTCGCATCAGGTTGGAGAAGTTTCGCGGCTCGAGGAAAATGCGGCCGGTTGAGAAGTGGAAATAGATCCATATGGCGACCAGTGCGAACACCATCGTGTACGCACGAAGCACATCGGTCGGTATCTTGAATTTTCCGATGGTGGTAACGGGCGTGATCGCGTCAGCATCCGGTACCGGCGCAGGATTGGAAGGAGCCGGCGGATTTTCAATTCCAGGGGAGTTTGCGGAATCGTTCATAATCTTTGGATCCGTTTAGAACTGAAACATAAGCCGCCAAACCGCCAAGAACGCCACAAAAAAATCACCGGGTAAAACTGTAACTTCCCTCGTAGTCCGCATGGCACTCTTGGCGTCCTGGCGGTTAGTTCCGTTTCCTTTTTAGGCGGCACACTGCACGCGGCCGGTCGCGCACGCCATTACCTTCTCGGGCGTAGCAGCAGCACGTGTAAACTCGCCCGTAATGCGTCCCTCGTGCAGGACAAGGACACGGTCTGACATTCCCAGCACCTCCGGCAATTCCGAAGATACCAGCACAATGGCCAGTCCGCTCTTCGCGAGCTTATTGATCTGCGCATAGATCTCCTGCTTCGCGCCAACATCAATGCCGCGTGTTGGCTCGTCAAGAAACAACACGCGCGGGTTCGTCAACAACCACTTCGCCAATACAACCTTTTGCTGGTTGCCGCCCGACAACGTGCCGGCAATTGTAAAAACGGAGTTGGCTTTGACGCGCAGTTCCTTCATCGAGCGTTCGCCGGCAGCCGACTCCGCGTCAACGCTGGTAAAAAAGCGCCCGGAGATTCGTCGCAACCCGGCGAGCGTCATGTTATTGAGAATAGTTTGATCCAACACCAGACCAAAACGCTTCCGATCTTCCGTAACAAAACCGATGCCCTGCTTGATCGCATCCGCAGGATTACTGATGTGAATACGCCGGCCCTCGAGTTTGATTTCACCGGAGACGCGACCAGCGTGGGCCCCGAATATCGCCATCAGCAAGTCGCTGCGGCCGGCGCCCATTAAACCGGCAATACCCAACACCTCGCCATGTCTCACCGAGAAACTAACGTTATCCACTAACTTCTTACCGGCCACCGCGGGATCGTCCACCGAAAAATTCGCGACTTCAAAAACCGTGTCGCCCTGGGCATGGTCGATAACGGGAAAGATGTCGCCGACTTCGCGGCCCACCATGCGCGCGATGATTTGTGGCTCGGTCCACTCGCTGCTCCGGTTCGTGCCCACTGTCTTGCCGTCGCGCAGCACCGTAATGCGATCACTGATGCGGAACACTTCGTTCAATTTATGCGAAATGTAGATCATCCCCACGCCGCGGGCCCGCAGCTTGTTGAGAATGACGAACAGGGTCTCCACTTCGCCGTCGTTGAGCGCGGCGGTCGGCTCGTCAAGCACCAGGATTCGCGCATCATGTGAAAGCGCTTTCGCGATTTCTACCAACTGCTGTTGGCCGATGCCAAGATTGCGGATCAGCGTGTGCGGATCAATGGCTAAATGCAGATCGTCAAGCATTTGACTCGCGCGGCGATAAAGTTCTTCCCAGCGAATCACGCCCAGCTTGCGGGGCTCGCGTCCAAGAAAAATGTTTTCACCGACCGTCATCTCCCTGACGAGAGACAGTTCCTGATAGATAACTGCGATTCTGGCCTTTTCCGCATCGCGCACGCCGCTGAACTGCTGGAGGCTGCCTTCAATGAAAACTTCGCCGCCATAATGCGGGTGCGGATAGACGCCGCCGAGGATTTTCATCAAGGTCGACTTCCCAGCGCCGTTCTCTCCAACCAGCGCGTGAACCTCACCCTTCTGCAGATCCAGGCTGACGCCATCGAGCGCACGAACACCCGGGAAGGTCTTCGTGATATTGCTCATCTCTAAAAACGAAGTCATCTGTCCAAAGTCCAACGTCCAAAGTCCAACGTCCGACAATCCTAGCTGTACTTGTTTCCCTTAAGCTTCGATCCTTTGAGATATCTGATGAACCCCGATAGCAACTGACCGACTTCAGTTGCGTTGGTCGATAACCGATCGAAGACTTCCCGCGAAAGGTAGTGTTGATCCAAAGCGACGTAGAGTTGCGCCCGAACTTCGCCGCAGGAGCCTTTTTGCGATAGCCAAAAAGTGCAAGAATTCCTTGTCTCCTCCTCGTTCAAACCCCTCTGCAATATTCGATAGGATCGAAACCGACGCCCGTCTGATCTGATCCTTCAAACCAAAGTCGCAAACGAACTCTCCGGTTGCAGTTATCTTATAGATTTCGCTGGTTAATGTTCGGGCCTTCTTCCAGGACTCTATGTCCTCGAATCTCGTGATTTTCACCGTCTTCGCCTCCTAAGCTTAAGGTTGTGTAGGGTGAAAATTTTGCGGATCGCGGAGTCACATGACTTTGACGTTGGACTTTGGACATTGGACCTTTTGACTTCCGGACTATTCCTTCGGGCATTTCTCCGGCGGCAGGCCGGCACAGATTTCCTGGAGCGTGTGATAGCCATCCTTCACCAGCGTGCTGGTAAGATTGTTTCTATCGACAGCCGCGGGCTCAAGCAGGATTGACGGCACCTTCTTGAAGCCATTGTCGATGGTCTCCGTAGTCGCCACAGTTTCGCCGCGCGCCAGTTTTACCGCCGCATCCACAGCGCCATAAGCAAGCGGTTGGATGGGTTTGTAGATCGTCATCGTTTGCTTGCCTTCAACGATGAGCTTCAACGAGGCGAGGTCCGCGTCCTGACCAGATACCAAAACCTTGCCGGCGAGGTGTTGGCCTTCGAGCGCCTGAATCGCACCGCGCGCGGTGCCATCGTTTGAAGCCACCACTGCATCGACCTGATTGTTGGCGCGCGTCAACGCATTCTCCACGATATTGAGCGCAGCGCTGGCCTGCCACTCTTTTGCATATTCATCAGCTACGATTTTTACGTCGCCACGATCCACCGCCGGCTTTAATACGTTCATCTGCCCCGTATGTAACAGCAAGGCGTTGTTGTCCGTGGGCGAGCCACCCACGACGACAAAGTTCGCTGGTTTCTTGTTTACATGATCGAGCAAATACTTCGCCTGCATTTCGCCCATCTTGACCACCTGATGAGAGATGTAAAGATCGACGTCGGAGTTCTTGATCAGGCGATCGTAAGAAATGACTGGCACACCTTGTTTGTGTGCTGCCTCGACAATTGAAGCGGCGATCTCGCCGTTGTGTGGCGCCACGATCAGCACGTCAACGCCTTGCGTCAGCATGTTCTCCGCCTGCTTGATTTGTTCACTGTCGCTGCCGTTCGCCACTTGCACGTTCAGCTCGGCGCCGATTTCCTTGGCGTGCTTCTCAACCAGATCTTTGTCACGCTGCCAGCGCTCCTCCTTCAAAGTGTCCATCGAAAACCCAATCTTGACTGGCTCGTTGGGCCCTTTCTTTTTCCGCGCGCCGTTGCCTGTTTGTTGCGTGCCAGAAACGCACGCGCCGGCGATTAGGCCAAGCACAACTACACAAAGCAGCAAAGTTCTACGTTGCATCGATTATTTTTCCCTTCTCACGGGTGTGAACCCGAGACCCAATAACTGAGTTAATCTAAACCATTCTTCAGGCCTTGCTGACACAATCCAAGTCAGTGCGGCAACTGGCCCGCGGCGACTCTCATCCCCGGAAGACCGCAGGCATATGCGATTGCAGGGAGCTCAGAAATTACTTTTTCGTGAACCTCAGCTTATCAGACTATTCCGGGGAAATACATATTGAAGTTTTTGTTTTTAAGTGCTATTAATTATTCCCAAATAAGTGTGCTGGCGCACATACAAACACCCCCGCCCCCGCGTAATGTTTTGAAGTTTATATTGAGTTAGCCGCCGGAAGGGTAATCCCCCAAGTCATTCGCCGCTGATCGGCTTTTTGTAATAACCGTCAATAACCGGACTCCGCTGGCCTCGGGAGGGCCTTCCAATGAATCGCACTACCTCTAGTTTGGTCCGCATCATAACCTGCGGGCTTTTCCTTTTGCTTGCTATAGGGACGGCCAACGGCCAATTCAAGGCCGGCGTACAAGGCACAGTCACCGATACCGCCGGCGGCCTGGTGCCCGAAGCCAAAGTTACCCTGACAAACACCGAAACCGCTAAGACGCAGGAAGTCACCGCCAGCGGAGAAGGCTTCTACAGATTCACAGGTTTGCCCCCCGGAAAATACACACTGGCAGTCGAGAAAGCGGGTTACAAGAAAAAGGTATTTGAGAGTGTCACTATAAATGCTGAATCAGTACAAGGTATCGATGTAGCGCTTGAACCAGGGGAAGTAAGCGCCACTGTTACGGTAACCCAAGATACGGCAACGGTTCTGGAAACCGAAAACGCGAATATCGATAAGTCGATAACGACGCAAGAGATTCGGCAATTGCCCCAGACTGGGCGAGATCCTTATGAATTACTGCGATTGACGCCGGGTGTATTTGGAGATGCTGCGCGCTCTGGAGGCGGCGGTGCTAACAATCTTCCGAATATGACGGGACCAGGCGGCACTGCGGCTGACAGACTAATTTTTCAGACGGAGAATGTCCCTCAGATTTCCGCCAACGGCCAACGCGTTTCTGCCAATAATTATCAAATCGATGGCACTAGTGTGAATAGTCAGACTCATGGTGGCGGGGCGGTTATCACGCCGAATCAGGAATCGGTTAAGGAAGTCCGCGTCATAGCCAACAACTATTCGGCAGAATATGGACGTAATTCCGGCGCGCAAGTTCTGACAGTTTCACAGAATGGAACCAATTCTTATCACGGCACTTTGTTTCTCAAGAATAACAGTCCCGGTCTGAATGCCTTTAACAAGTACGGCGGCGTCAACAACGCCGCGCCTGTTCGGAATAACCAACATTACAATCAGTTCGGGGGCAGTATTGGTGGACCGCTTTGGTTGCCACGGTTTGGCGAAGGTGGCCCGTCGGTTTGGGGCGGTAAGAATCGCGCCTTCTTTTTCTTCTCCTTTGAAGGTTTGCGCAATAATACCGTCGGGACCTTCAATGGATTTGTAGAGACTGCCCAGTACCGACAACTAGTCACCTCTTTGCGGTCGGGAAGTGTGACGGGAAATATATTGGGCTCGCCCGGTATTGCGCCGCGTATAACCAGCGTTATTCCTATCACCTGCAATGCGGCTGGGTTCAATGCAGGTAATTGCCGTCAAGTTTCCGGCGGTCTGGACATCGGCTCGCCTGCAGGAGCGGCAGGACAATACCTGAATGTGGGGTCTCCGGGTGGGGGATTTGATGGCGTTCCCGATGTTCTGTTCGCCCAGATTGCCACACCCAATTCAAGTCAAGGCAGACAATACAATCCACGCATTGACATTAACCTGACTTCCAAAGACTCGATTGCTATCAGCAGTTACTTCTCCCGCTTCCATGCTATTCAGGCAGATACTGACATTGGCGCTGGTGCCCGTCCCATGGCCGATGTTGAAACCAAGCCATCAAACTACTTTGCGATGTTGACGTATAACCGCATCATTTCGTCGACGTTGCTCAACGAAGCCCGCCTTAACTTTACTCGCTTCGCGTTTGATGAAGTTAAGTCCTCCAGCAATACAAACTTCGGCATCCCGCGCATCGAGATTGAGACTTTACCCTTTGCGCGCATCAAGTTTGGAGCGCCCTGGTCAGAAACGACGCCAGGTATTTTCGCTGAAAACACTTTTGAGGTGCGCGATACGCTGAGAAAGTCTGCCGGCAATCACGGTTTGAGTTTCGGCGGTGAGTGGCGACAAGAGCAGGACAACAATAATCTGATTGGCGGCGCACGTCCGCTGTTCACTTTTGGCGGACTCTTTAATTTTGCAAATAGCACGCCGCTCTTCTACCAGATTAACGCAGATCCGCGCACTGGCGGCCCGCCCACGGCGCAGCGGTTCTTTCGCAACAACAACTATGCTTTCTTCGTGCAGGACGATTGGAAGGTCAAGCCGAACCTTACGCTTAATCTTGGTATGCGTTGGGAATATTTTGGGCCGCTGACAGAACGGGATGGTCACATCAGTAATCTGGTGCTCGGGCCAAACGGACTGACCGATGCGCGATTAGTTACTTCAAATCGTTTGTACCCTGGCGATAAAAACAACTTCGCGCCACGCTTGGGGTTCGCCTGGAGCCCAAACAAACTCGTGGGCGTCAATACCGAAAATAAGCTGGTGATTCGAGGGGGGGCCGGAGTTGCGTACAATCGCATCCCGACGGTTCTGTTTGCAAACTCGCGCGGCAATCCGCCCTTCATGGCACGCTACACAATCTGCTGCGGTACTAATAATGAGTTCGGCCCTGGACCGTTTGCCGGTGGGCAGATTCTCTACGCCCTGGGAGCAAATAATACACCGTTCAGTTATCCGGTGAATCCCGCGCTGCGGCTGACGTTTAATCCTACGACCGGAATACCCACGAATACGGTACCCGGTGAGAAGGAGGTAGAGATTTGGGGCGCACCCGCAAGAGTCGATACGCCTTACGTCTACGCCTATTCGTTGGAAGGTCAATACAGTCTTCCGGCTAAACTCACCGCCACACTTGGTTATCAGGGCAGCGCCAGCCGCAAGCTGGTACGAATTGTCAACGAACGGTTCGTGTTTCCCAATAATAACTACTTCGCGAAGAATGTTTTTTTCCCAACTCCAGACACAACGGCGAGCTACAACGCAATGCTCGTTACGCTCTCCCGCAGGTTTGCCCGGGGCTTCGGGTTTGATGCGAATTACCGGTGGAGTAAGAGCATTGACATTACCTCGAGCGAAGAGGTTGGCGCGCCAACAAACCCAACCTATCCGCTTGATGTACGGCAGGAACGTGGTCCTTCGGACTACGACGTTAGACATAGCTTCGTTGCTTCGGCTCTTTGGGAGTTGCCGATCTTCCGACATCGGACGAATGCACTTGGAGCCTTGCTCGGGGGCTGGCAACTCAGCGGCATTGGAACTTTTCATACCGGCTTTCCCTGGACGCCTGTAGTCGGCGGTTGCGCCAGCACGCGCGGCCCCGACCTTTGCCCGGGGCGACCCGTTGCTTATTTCGGAGGCGCAGGAACTGATACTTCCAACAATGCGTTTATCACCGGCAGCAATTTTCCTGGCGGCGGAGCAAGATTCTTTAGCACGGCCGATCCCGGACTCCGGCTTCCTGGCGTGGGACGCAACTCATTCCGCGGGCCGAAGTACCGAAGTATTGATCTAAGCCTTGCGAAGCGATTTGGGTTGCAGCGCTTTATGCGTGAGGGAACTTTCTTTGAGGTCAAGACAAACGTCTTCAATGTCTTTAACCTCTTGAACCTGCAACCCTTTCAGTTTAATTCCATCAGCACTCAGGTTCAGAATACCAACTTTGGTCGCGCGGAAAAGGGACTCTCCGGACGGGTGGTTGAGATACAGGGACGATTCAGTTTCTAGCGTTCTTCTGTTCTGCCAGGAAGTCGCGAGGTTTGGATGGGCGTGCCGAAACCTTTGCTCGACTACGGCCGTGAAGACGGTACGTCAGGGACGTAGTCGTCTGGCTCGTTTTCTTCGTCGGCTCCGCGAGTCTTGCGTTGCTCTTCAAGGTGTTTGAAAGTGGTCAGTTCAACGTCGGCTTCTGCCCTGCGCTTCAGCCGCTGCAAGGCAATGAACAGTTGATAATGAACGCTCGCGTTCTTTGGATCGAGCGTAGCCGCCTGGCGAAGGATGGGTAGTGCATCTTCATAGCGGCGCGATTTCACGAGCAAACGTCCAAGGTCGTAGTTTGCATAAAGGTGCTTGTCATTAATCGAAATTGCTGCGCGCAATAGCCTTTCTGCTTCGGCATAGCGATCCTGCTCGCCAACAATGAATCCCAGTTGCGCCAGCGTGTCAACATTCTGCGGCCGCAACCGCAGAGATTCCCGAAACTCCGATTCCGCGAGCGTGTAGTCAACCTTGGCCCGCGCGGAAATGCCAACAAAGTAGTGAGCCTCAGCACTGCCTGGAAAGCGTTTCAAGGCACGACGAAACACTTCGAGCGCCTCGTCCGATTGGCGGAGTTTTACGTAGGCGCCACCGAGCCGGGCATAGTAAACAAACTTACTGGCATCCTGAGTCAAAGCAAGCTTATAAAATTCGATTGAGGCCGCCAGGCGCCGGTTCCTTCGGAGGGCTTCGCCTAACATGAAGTTCACCTCAGGAAAGTTTGGGCGCAATTGAATGGCGCGGTCCCAGAATTCCGCGGCCGTTTCGTCCTGCTGGCGTGACCAGTAAATCATGCCCAGGTAATAGAGGGGCTCGGCAGCACTGGGCGAAAGCGCGGTAGCTGATTCAAGAAAGGGTTGTGCTTCGTCGTAGCGTTTCAGATTGTAGAAGCTGACGCCGAGGTGGTAGCGAACGTCGTAGCTGTCGAGCCCGAGAGCGACTGCGCGCTGCAAAAGTGGCAGTGCCCTGCTGTCGTCGCCGTGAAGCGAATACTGCAAACCCAAATTCACGGTTGCCTGCGGATGGTCTGGGACCAAACGTAGTATGGCTGCGAAAGTCTTTATGGCTTCGTCGGAGCGGTTGGTGCGCGCGAACAGAACGCCAAGATTGGCCAACGCGGAAACCCCATTTGGATTGAGACGAATCGCCGATTTATATTCGCGTTCGGCTGCGTTCGTCTTGCCGGCCTGGTCCAAAACGATGCCCAGTAGGTTGTGCGCGTCAAAATTATTGGAATTAGTTGCTAACAACCGGCGAAGAATCGGTTCTGCTTCAGTGGCCCGGCCGCTCTCCAGCAATGATGCGGCGTCTCGCAGTTGTGCAACGGTTTGTTCGGACTGGATTGTACTTTGCGGATGATTGGGGCGAGGCGTTGGGCTTTGGGCGCATAAGGTCACCGAGGTAAAGGTCATGCAGCTGCAGACCGCCAACATAGACAGCCTGCCGGGGCTTTGAGTTATGCGACCAACGTTCATAGGTCTAGACTAACTGTACCAGAGCGAGGGTGAGCCTGAATAACTGAGCGGGGGTAAGGCGGGGTCCTCAGCGGGGCAGCCCCGCTGGGGTGCTAGTCCACCCTTCCCAACCTGAGAGAATGACTCGAGAGCCACTTTGCATCTTGCTTGCAGCCATTCAATCAGGAAAGAAACAAACCATTGTGAAAACCTCTCAGGTCGGGAAGGGTGGTTTACCCCCGCTCGTATCCAGGAGAACTAGAATGAACCCAATCAAATTTATCCGTCTGATGCTCGCCTTCGTAGTCGTTCTCATTTTGTTGATCGCGCCTGCGTCGCCATCGCACTCGCAACGGCCCAGGAATGTTGAAAAGGAAATCACTGCTCTGCTTGCGCGTATGACCCTCGCGGAGAAGCTCGGTCAACTGCAGATACTCGACGGCGAAGGCAATGGCACCTTCCGTCCCGAGCACCCGGAAATGATTCGCAAAGGCTTGCTGGGATCAACTCTCAACGTTCGCGGCGCTAAAAACACTAACCAGCTTCAGCATGTGGCGATGGATGAATCGCGCCTGAAGATTCCGGTGTTGTTTGGTTTCGATGTGATTCATGGCTACCGCACCATCTTTCCGATTCCGCTAGCCGAGGCCAGCAGTTGGGATCCGGCGTTGGCTGAGCGCTCGACGAGCATCGCCGCCGGGGAAGCTTACTCAACCGGACTGCGTTGGACATTCGCACCGATGCTCGACATTGCGCGCGACCCGCGCTGGGGACGAATCACGGAAGGCGCCGGCGAGGATCCGTTTCTGGGTGCGGCTTTCGCGCGCGCACGAGTTCGCGGCTTCCAGGGCAGCGATTACAGCGCTGCCAACAAGATACTCGCCTGCGCCAAGCACTGGGTCGCTTACGGCGCGGCGGAGGGTGGACGCGATTACAACACCACCGACATGTCGGAAAACACTTTGCGCGAAGTTTACTTTCCACCGTTCAAAGCGGCCGTCGATGAGGGCGTGGGCTCGGTGATGAGCGCCTTCAACGATCTCAACGGCGTGCCCACATCAGCCAATCCCTTCACCTTAACTAAAGTCCTGCGTGGCGAATGGAAGTTTGAGGGCTTCGTGGTCAGCGACTACACCTCAGTCAAAGAACTAATCAACCACGGTCTGGCGGCAAACGACAAAGATGCCGCACGCGCCGCGCTAAATGCGGGCGTGGACATGGAGATGGTCAGTCGCCTCTTCAATCAACAATGTCCAGCATTACTCCAAGAGCGACAAGTGTCGCAGGCCACAATCGACGAAGCGGTGCGCCGGATTTTGCGCATCAAGTTTCGCCTCGGACTCTTCGAGCATCCGTACATCGACGAAGCGCTCGAGCGTACTTCACTTCTCACTGCGGAGAATCGTGCGGCCGCGCGAGCAATCGCGGACCGTTCCATGGTGTTGCTAAAAAACGATCGGGAGACGCTGCCATTGAACAAGTCTATTCACTCGATCGCCGTGATCGGACCGTTGGCCGACGACAAGCGTACTCCGCTTGGCTGGTGGAGCGGCGATGGCAAGCCGGAAGACACGGTGACGCCGCTGACCGGCATCCGGGCGAAGGTGTCGCCTGACACGAAAGTGAGTTATGCAAAAGGTTGTGAGACGCAGGGAGATTCAACCACGGGCTTCGCGGAGGCAGTAGCCGCCGCGCGCGATAGCGATGTTGCTCTGGTATTCGTTGGCGAAACGTCAGAGGTGGTTGGCGAGGCAGCTTCCAAGAGTTCACTCGATCTCACCGGTCGCCAGATGGATCTGGTGAAGGCGGTTTACGCCACAGGCAAACCCACAGTCGTCGTACTTATGAACGGACGGCCGCAGACTATAGGCTGGATAGCGGAGAACGTACCAGCCATCCTCGAGGCATGGATGGGCGGAACTGAATCGGGCAATGCAATCGCTGACGTCTTGTTTGGTGACGTCAATCCCGGTGGCAAGCTACCGGTTACGTGGCCACGCACAGTCGGACAGGTGCCCCTTTATTACAATCACATGAAAACTGGTCGACCACCTGAAGCGAACAACCGTTACACGTCAAAATATCTGGACGTGCCCTGGACGCCGCAATTCCCTTTCGGTTACGGGTTGAGTTACACGCAGTTCAAGATCACTAATCTTCAACTCAGTCCTCAGCATGTTCCGTTGGTTGGTATTGGAAAGGTTACAGTAAGCGTTGACCTCCGGAACATAGGCAAGCGAACCGGTGATGAAGTGGTTCAGCTCTACATTCGCGATGTCGCGGCGAGCATGACACGTCCTGTAAAAGAACTTAAAGGATTTCAGCGTTTGACGCTTCAGCCCGGCGAAACGAAACGAGTGGAATTTGTGCTCGGCATGGAACAGCTCGGATTCTGGAACCGGGAGATGCGTTTCGTTGTTGAGCCGGGAGAATTTAAGGTGATGGTGGGATCAAGCTCAGAGGATGTCATTGAGACTAAGTTCGAAGTCGTTGGGCGCTGAGAGAGTGTTGGTGGAGACTCCGATCAAGTTCTCTCGACGCGTAGCGTCGAAATGACTTTAGCCCGGCGTTTCAACGCCGGGGGAGGTCAGCAAAAGCTCGCGTCGCGTAGCGACGCTTGAAAACCAGATTCAACCGTCGCTACGCGACGGAACAATCTAACCCGGTTACGACCCTGGCGTTGAAACGCCGGGCTAAATTCAATGTGCCGCTACGCGGCGCCAGCGGTTTCGGACGTCACCACCTTCGTACCAGAGAAAATGAGCCTAATCAGACGCGAGACACTCTCTGGTTCACATTCCGTCATCAGAATCTTATTTCTGCTTGTCCTCTCTTCTTCGGTTGTAGCCCGGCCGCCGCTCCCACTCGTCAACCAATTTCCCGCGCCATCGGTTTCCGCAACTTACAAGTTCACTCACGAAGACGAAGTATTTCTTGAAGACCTCGAGCGCCGGTCGTTCAATTATTTTTGGGAACAGGGTGAGCAGCATACCGGGCTCGTTCCCGATCGCGCCCGTATGGACGGCGCTCCTCTCGACGATAATCATCAGGACACTGCAAGCATCGCCGCGACAGGCTTTGGTCTAACAGCGCTCTGCATCGCCTCGGATCGTAGCTGGATCACCAGGAGTCAGGCGCGGCAACGCACGCGCAATACGCTACAATTTTTTGCGAATAAAGCTTTCCAGCAACACGGCTGGTTCTATCACTGGCTGGATGCGAAGACCGGAGACCGAAGATGGAAGAGTGAAGTCTCGTCAATCGACACTGCGTTGCTGCTGGCCGGCGTGCTAACCGCGCGCCAGTATTTCCGCGACGATCCGGAAATACGAAAGCTGGCCACGAAGATTTACGAGCGCGTCGACTTCCGCTGGATGCTTAACGGCGATCAGCTGCTGCTCTCACATGGCTGGAAACCGGAGACAGGTTTTCTCAAACCTCGCTGGGACACCTACAGCGAAGACACCATCCTGTACGTACTGGCGATCGGATCACCGACGCATCCAATCTCGCCGGCATCCTGGTACGCTTTGTGGCGTGATCGTTATCGCTATGAAGGCTACACATATTTCACGACCATCGGCGTGCCGCTCTTCATGCATCAATATGCGCACGCCTGGATCGACTACCGTAACCGGAGCGAAACCAAAGGCGATCGGATCGATTACTTCAAGAATTCAATTAATGCAACCCTCGCGCATCGCGCTTTCTGCATGGACCTCGCGCACGAGTTCCCCGCCTTTGGCCCAAACATCTGGGGCATCTCTGCTTCCGATAGCGCCAAGGGTTATCTTGCCTGGGGTGGACCGCCGCGCGATTTGACGATCGACGGGACCGTGGTTCCCTCGGCTGCGGGCGGGTCACTAATGTTCACTCCGGAACTATCAACCGCGGCGCTGCGTGCAATGAAGGACCGCTACGGTGAGAAGACTTACGGCAAGTATGGTTTTGTGGATGCGTTCAATCCCAACACCGGCTGGGTCGATACCGATGTCATTGGGATTAACGCCGGAATAATTTTATTGAGTGCGGAGAACGCGCGAACGGAGAATGTGTGGACTTGGTTTATGCGTAACCCGGAAATACCGCGGGCGTTGCAACTAGTTGGGCTGGCGCGATATCACGTAAAGCAAACTGTTAGTTTGCGTCCGAACTCTCGCGACGGCGTCCAATCGCAAACTAACAGTTTGCGTTACACATCGGAACCTACTTCAACTCGCGTCGAAAGATTCGATAACCCCATGCCTCGAGTGTCAGCGCAGGAAGATTAACGGCACGCTTTCTCGCAGCGCGTGCAGGCGCCGGCGCATCGGGCGGCAAAGGCGGCTCAACATCCGGAGTGACGTCCATGAAAGTTGCTTTGCCACTTTCGACGGAGCCAACGAACGGACGGTTCGAAAGATTAATCGCCACCAGTATCTCTTCATTCCCCGCACGACGTGCGTAAGTTAAAACGCGCGACGCATCTGAATTCTTCAGCCAATCAAGCGAGCCGCGTCTAAGCGCCTTGCTCGATCGGCGCAGCGCCATCAACTGTTTGTAAAAGCGCGGGAACTCGGGGCGTCTCTCCGCGAACGGCCAGAAGATTGGCAACTTCTCAAACAACGCCGGCGCGCCCGACTCTGCCGTGTCCCCAACTTCCATTCCGTTATAGAGCAGCGGCACACCATCCAGCGTAAACATCAAAGCCGACGCGGCCAGCGCGCCGGGTTCACCAAAACGCGCGATCGCGCGGCGCTCGTCATGATTGTCGGAGAAGCGCATGTGCAGCGACCCACGCGGCCACTCCTTAAATTCTTTTTCCCACGCTGAGCGCAAATCAACCGCGCTGCCGCGACCTTGTAGAACATTGGTCAGGGCACTGTGAAGCGGCCAGGAGTAATCAAAGTCAAACGCTTTAAGCAACAACTCCGCCTTGTGTCCCTCAGCCAGCATCACGATATCTGGCTTGATCTTGTCCAACTCCGCGCGCGCGTTTTCCCAAAAATCAGTTGGCACTTCCTCCGCAACATCGCAACGAAATCCGTCGAGATCAAACTCGCGAATCCAATACTTCAACATGTCCGTCATGTAACGACGTAACTGCGGGTTCGAATAATTGAGCTCAGCGACGTCGCTCCAATCATGCGGATACGTGATATGGCCCTGTGCGTCGTGCTCATAAAACTCCGGCCACTTCATCATCACGCTGTCCCACGAGGTGTGGTTCGCGACAACATCCATGATCACCTTCATGCGGCGTCGATGTGCTTCCTTAATCAGGCGGTGCAGGTCTGCCGCAATGCCGTAGTCAGGATTTATACCGTAGTAGTCACGTACCGCGTAAGGACTGCCAATGCTTCCCTTCTTCTTCTCCTGGCCAATGGGATGAATCGGCATTAGCCAGAGGATGTCGACGCCGAGGTCCTTCAGATCGTCGAGCCGCGCCGTGAAGCCGTCGAAATTTCCCTGCGGCGAAAACGCGCGCGGAAAGATTTCATAGACGACGCCGTCGCGCACCCAGTCGCGCGAGGAACGAGCCTGCTCTTTCGAAACATCGCGCGCGGGCTGCTGTGCCGAACTTCGGTAAGCACCCGAAGCAAGGATGAACATCAGGCCCAGAAAAACAATCTGGGATGATTTGGTTGTCAGCTTAAACCTCATATGTCATTCCTCATCGATCAACCCGGTGCTTGGCACCGGTTGGGCAGTCCCCTGGACAGTCAGATGTTCGTGCGCGTCGCCGCTGAGCACATCTTTCGTGGGCACGCCACCATGGACGTCGCGGACGACCATTACTGAAGCAGCAGCAACCAACATACTAAACCCACCCAGCACAACCACGTTCCGTGCATCGCCTCCGAGCAAGTTGTTGAAGATGTTGGGTACGATGAAGGACATCACAATCTGTGGAATGACGATGAAGAGGTTGAACACGCCCATGTACACACCCATGCGCTGGGGCGGAACGGCGGTGGAGAGGATGACGTAAGGCATGGAAAGAATCGAGGCCCACGCAACTCCAACGCCCGCCATGCTGAGGAACAGCATCCATTTGTTCGCTACGAAGTAGACGCCAATCAGACCGAGGCCACCACAAATAAGGGCGATGGCGTGAACCGTCTTGCGACTAGTTACTTTGGCCAGCCAGGGCAGGAGGAAAGCGACAACGAAACAGACGACATTGAAAAAGGCGAAACAAAGTCCTCCCCATTCAGTGCCTTGAGCAAAGAGTGGGGATCTCTCATCCGGCGCCAAAAAGACATGTCGCGCCACTGCAATTCCAAAGAACTGCCACATGCACGGTAGAGCAAACCAGGTGAAGAACTGCACGATGGCGAGTTGCTTCATCGTCTTCGGCATCTCTAAAACTGAGGAGAAGATTTCCGCGAAGCCGGCGCCAATTCCTTTCCTGTCACGCTTGAGTCGCTCGAAAGCCTCCATATCCTCAGGCGGATATTCTTTCGTGGTGGTAACCGTCCACACGACCGCCAGGAGAAAAACGACTGCTCCAATCTTGAACGAGTATTCAACAGAGAGGGGAATCCCAGACGCCATCACTCCGACCACTCCCAACGTCGTGAACACATACGGCAGTGCATTTGCCAGCGTCTGGCCGATGCCGATGAAAAAGCTTTGCATAACGAATCCGAGGGTCCGTTGTTCCTCGGGGAGCTTGTCTGCTACGAAAGCCCGAAACGGCTCCATAGTAATGTTTATGCTGGCGTCCAAAATCCAGAGCATTCCGGCGGCCATCCACACAGCGGAAGAGTTGGGCATGAAGAAGAGAGCAGCGCTGGCGAGAATTGCTCCGGTGAGGAAGTATGGTCGGCGTCTACCAAGTCGATTCCAGGTGCGATCGCTCATCGAGCCAATGATTGGCTGAATGAGCAGGCCTGTAATTGGCCCGGCGAGCCAAAGATATGGCAGCGAGCTTTCCTCGGCGTGAAGATATTTGTAAATCGGACTCATGTTAGCGATCTGCAGTCCCCAGCCAAACTGAATGCCGAGGAATCCAAAACTCATGTTCCAGATCTGCCAGAAGCTCAAGCGTGGTTTGATCATTGCCGTGATCCTCCAGTCGTTGCGGCTGTGCCGCTCGATGTGCGGAAGGTCTGTGACCTTCCGGCACAGGCTCTTAGTCGTTTGGGGCTGCGCCCCCGGTGATCTTCAATTCGAGGGCGCAGCCCAGGAATCGCTTTTCGCTGCGGAAGGCCGTAGACCTTCCGCACATCAGGCGGCAGAGCCGTGACCCTTTCCCTATCGGGCATAGATGCTGATGTCTTCCAACACCACATTCCGATCGAGCGAGAGCGCATACATTAACGTGCGCGCCAGGTTCGCGACATGAATAAAGCCCTCGCGCGGCGTTTGATCCGGCCGGACGTTTTCCACGTCAACCAGTCCGGGACAAAAATTGAAGACGCGAATGTTTGCGCCACTCTTACGCACGTCGTCGCGCAAAGCCTCCGCATAACCGAGCAATCCAAATTTCGAAGCACAGTAAGAAGGCACATCGGCGTAGCCATGTTTGCCAGCTTGCGATGAAACGTTAACGATGTCGCCGAAATCATTCTTCCGCATTAACGGTAAGACGGCGCGCATCAGTTGCATCACGCCGCGCAGGTTCGTGTCCATCACAGTCTCCCAACCATCGTCGGTAATATTGTCGACAGTCTCCGGAACCGCCAGGCCGGAGTTGTTAATAAGGACATCAACCGCTTGCCATCGGCCATAGACATCGGCGACTAATTCTTCCGTTTGCGCGCGGTCACGAATATCAAACTCATAAGTGAAGACGAGTTCGCCTCCGAGCCTGGCATTAATCTCGTCAGCGGCGCGGCGCAGAACATCTGTGCGACGCGACGCAATAACGACCTTAGTTCCCGCGGAAGCAAGCGCTTCTGAGAAGGCGCGACCGATGCCCGTGCCCCCGCCGGTAACGATCGCGACCTGTTCAGTTAAGGGTTTAGTTTTCATCTCTAACAAACAACGACGTGCTGATTAGTTCGGGCCTGGAAGATCACCTGGCGAGGTGCGAGAGCACAGTCCTTCCGGGAAATACAAAATTACCGCCGACAAAAATCGCTGCTGAACGCTCGGGAAGTTTTACTTTTACCTTGCCGTCACGGACAACTTCCCATTTGCTGACCCCTAACGTATCAAGCAACAGGTTGCCGCTGGCCAGACCTGCCGGCGAAGCGTCAAACTCTATCTCTGCCGCCTTCGAGCCATTGTTAATAACGACCACAACTGACTCAGTTTTCGTTCTGCGCGCATATGCATACTGCTGATCGGAAACGTGGAGGTTGACGAGAGCGCCACGCTTGAGGGCCCCGAGTTGACTATGCAATGTCGTTAGCTTCCGTATGTATTGGAACAGATCCTCTTCTTCTTTGTTTCGTCCCGCGCTCGAGAAAGCGTTTCGCTTGTCACCCGGAAACCCACCGGGGAAATCGCCGCGCGTGGTTGGTTCATCCGGGCCGGTCATCGCAATCTCGTCGCCGTAGTACAACTGCGGCACGCCGCGCGTAGTCAGTAGAAACGCGTTTGCCAATTTCAAGCCGGCGATTGTGGCACCCTTTTCGCTCATGAAGCGGCCATCGTCGTGTCCGCCGAGCAACGTCACCAGAATATCAGGGTTGTTGTAGAGATAATCCTTCGCGAGCGTCTTTGGGATTTCATCAAGCTGATGTCCCTCCGCAAACGCGTGGCGAATCGGATAGAACAGCGGGAAGTCCAGCAGCGAATCGAGACCGGAATCTACGCCATCGAAGCGCACTCTGCCGCCCTGGAAAAAGGAAGTGTGAACCACGTCGCCGTCTTTTACTTCACCGACGACTCTGAAGTTCGGAAACTCGCGCTTCAAGGCCGCGTTCCAATCGCGCCAGAAATTATTCGGAACATACTGCCAGGTATCCATGCGAATGCCGTCGAGCCCGGTCGTGCCAATCCACCACAGCGTATTCTGAATTAGATAACGCGACACTTCGGGGTCTCTTTGATTTAGGTCGGGCAGGAAGTCGAGGAACCACCCGTCCATCGTTGCGCGTTTCAATTCTTCATCGGGACGAGGATCGTGTAGCACCCACGTTTGAAAAACATTCTTCAGATGGTTCGCTTTCGTGCCGTTGAACCAGGTCGGCGTTGGCGGATCATCAACCCAGGGATGGTAAGGACCCGTGTGGTTTACAACTTCATCCTGGATGATCTTGATCCCGGAGCGATGCGCGAGCGTGACCAGTTCGCGCAACTTCTCAGGCGTGCCGAAGTGTTCCTCGACGCCGTAAAAGTCCTGCGGGTTGTAGCCGTGGAAACCAGTGCTCGGCTTGCCGTCTTTGAGTTCAATCTCATTGGGATGATCGTAGTTGTCGTACCACGGCGTCAGCCAGACGGCGGTGACGCCGAGGTCTTTGAGATAAGGCAGGCGATCTATTACGCCTTGCAGATCGCCGCCGTGGTAATAGAACTTGTTCTTGCGATCGTAAATGCCGCGCGACTGCGGCGGATCGTTGTTTGCGGGATCGCCATCGCTAAACCGATCGATCATGATCAGGTACATTACGTCGGCAGGCGAGAAACCCTGGAAACGACCGGCGCGATTCAATGGCGCCAGTACCTCAAACGACGCGTCTGCACTACCGTCAGCTGTTGTTATCCTTAGTTGACGTGATCCCGGCACTGAGTTCGGCGCGATGGCGACGTCAACAAACAGGTACGTTCCGCGCTCATTTGTTTTTGGTTGACCTACGATCCCCACCCCGCGACCGATAACTTGCACCGACGCGCCTTTCAGGTTCCTCCCGCGAATAAGCAGGCGCACCGGATTCATTGAACTTCCGGCCCACCAACTTGGTGGCTCGACTTTGAGAACCTCGGGTGGCGATTGACCAGCGCAAGTGATCGCCGAGCCAAAGGCGATCAGCAATAGTAGACAAATGTTTTTGGTTTCGGCTAAAAGCATGATCTTTCCTGGGAGAGTGTCCCAAGCTCCGTAGGAGCACAATGTTTATAGCGTCGTAAGCTATTCATAAATCGAAGCTCCGTAGGAGCGAAATGTATCCTTGCATTTCCGTTTGCGACCGATCGTGTCTTGCTCCTGCGGAGCTTACGAAAGACTTATGAAACGTCTCATCTATAAACATTTCGTCCCTACGGGACTTTCAAACCGCGACGCTTGATTCCTTGCTTTCGCTCGTTTCATTTCCAACTCGTCCATACAACTCCGTCAAATCCCTTAGACGCACAGCAATTTCATCCGTCAACACACCCGACCTAAATCGCCAGGCCCAGTTCCCTTCCGTGCTATTCGGAAGATTCATGCGCGCTTTAGTGCCGAGACCAAGCACGTCCTGCAATGGAACAATCGCCGTGTTTGCAACCGAAGCCAGCACCGTGCGAATGAAGTCCCAATGAATTTCTTTGCCTTCAGTATTCAGATACTTCAGGCAAAACTCTCTTTCGCGTTCGATCTGTTGCGCATCGCGAGTTGAGCCCTCGCCAGCCACACTGCTGAACCAGCCAACCGCCGTATCGTTATCATGTGTGCCGGTGTAAACAACCACGTTCTGGTGATAGTTGTGCGGCAGATCGATGTTCTTTGTGTCGCTGCTAAAACCAAATTGCAGGATGCGCATGCCGGGAAAACCAAAGTCATCTCGCAAAGCTTCAACATCGGGCGTGATCACGCCCAGGTCTTCAGCGATTATCGGCACTTGCCCCAATGCATCCCTGATGGCGGTGAACAATTCCCTTCCCGGCGCTTCAACCCAACGCCCACGTTCTGCAGTCTTGTCGCCGCCGGGAATTTCCCAGCAAGCAGCGAAGCCGCGGAAGTGATCGATGCGCGCGATGTCGAATGTTTCCAGCGTAGCTCTGACGCGATCAATCCACCACTTGAAACCGTCTGCCTGCATTCGTTCCCAGTTGTAAAGCGGATTTCCCCAGAGCTGGCCCGTGGCGCTGAAGTAATCAGGCGGCACACCAGCCACGACAATCGGAATACCATCTGCGTACAACTTAAACTGATCCGGGTTGGTCCAAACGTCCGCCGAATCGTGCGCCACAAAAATCGGAATGTCGCCAACGAACTTGATGCCGCGTTCATTGCAGTCAGCTTTAAGCACAAACCACTGCCGGAAGAAAAGAAACTGGTAAAACTTCTGCGCCTCGATCTCTTCACTGAGTTTCTGTTTTTTAGCGCCCAACGCCGCGGGATCTCTTCGCACCAGCGCTTTATCCCAATTATTCCAGGCGACGCCACCGTGCTCATCTTTTAACGCGCGAAATAAAGCGTAGTCGTCCAACCATGAAATGTGTTGCAGGGAAAACTCTGCGAACGCATTGTGGAGTTCTGGATTAGTCTCGCGTCTGAACGACGCAAAGGCGCGGCGCAGTATTGAGTCTTTGTATTTGTGAACGGCCTCAAAATCGATTCGTTCGTCTGAAAACTTGGGAACGTTCCGGAGTTCTACTTTCGCAAGCAGACCATCCGCGACTAGTTGCTCGGGACTGATGAGCAGCGTGTTGCCGGCAAATGCTGAGTAACACGCGTAGGGCGAGTCGCCGTACCCAGTCGGGCCGAGGGGCAACATTTGCCACACGCTTTGCCCGGCCGCTTCCAGGAAATCCGCGAAGGCATAAGCCGTTGGTCCGAGATCGCCAATGCCGAATGGACTGGCAAGCGAAGTCGGATGAAGCAGGATGCCGCTGGATCTGGGCAAGTTCATTTAATCAGTCTCTGATTAGCGACTGCATTCTTCGCGAGAACTCAATTGGAACCCGAGCTTGCACCCCTGACCACGTACGCAAGGACCGACTGTGGCGGGAGCGTAAGTGCAACTGATCGAGTTTCCAGAATTGCATCCGGCTTTCCCATCAATGGATGCAGGAAGACATCCTGAAAACCCAACCCCAAACAATCTGTTGAAAACGTTATGCTTTTTGAATTAGAGGAACGATTGAAGGCGATCATAACCGTATTACCCGCATCGCCTGGAAACTCTCTAGCGAAGACGTAAGCATCATCGTCATAGAAGAGATCGATAAGCCTGCCGTATCTGATCGCAGGGTAATCGTGCCGCAGTAGGATCCAGTCATGCACCCATCGCCACATGCGCTGCTCCCTTGGCGTGCGCTGCCTTGCTTCGAAAGCGTTGCGTGTGTCGCCGGGAAAACCGCCGGGAAAATCGCGACGGTTGTCAGGATCTTCTTTCCCTTCCATGGCGATCTCTTCACCGTAGCAAAGCTGCGCTGTGCCGCGAACGCTGAGCGTGAAGGCAACGTGCATCATTGCGCCTTCAAGTGTCGCGCCCTCAAGCGACATGAAACGCACGGTGTCGTGGTTGTTTGCGAACATGGTGAGCTTGGAGGGGTCAGGATAAAGGGCGTCAAATTTCAACTGATCGCGCAAGGCCCGCAACGGCGCTTTATTTGTAAATGTCAGCAGCGAAGTATTCCAGAGCGGAAAATCAAAAACTGAATCGAGTTTAGTATCGATGCCGTCCCAACCCCGGTGACCGCCGATGAAGAAAGCAGTTTGCGCCGCGTCGTTGCGCTCGAACACTTCGCCGACCATCCACATCTTCGGATACTGCCGGTGCAACGCGTTTGAGAGATCGCGAATGAAACTGCGCGGCATGTACTGAATGGTATCCTGGCGAATTCCGTCCAGCCCGGTTGTCCCGATCCACCAAAGAGAGTTTTGTATTTCGTAGCGCGCGACCTCGGGTTCTTCCTGGTTCATGTCGGGCAGGTCGTCGCTGAACCAGCCATCGAGCGTGTTGCGAAATTCTTGCTGGTTCGCATGTGGAGAGAGCAGCGTGCTGTTTTTGAAGTGGTTGACATCGTGGTGCGCGAGCGTGCCATGAAACCAATTGTCGAGCGGCGGATCCGTGACCCACGGATGGCGCGAGCCAACATGATTCGCCACCTGGTCCTGAATAATCTTCAAACCCAACGCATGCGCCTTCTCGACCAACTCGCGCAGCGTCGCCATATCGCCAAAGTGATCCTCAACGGCGTAATAATCGATCGCATGGTAGCCGTGATAATAGGTATTGGGACACCAGGGCTTCTCGCAGTTGTTCACGCCGTTCCAGTTGTCGTACCAGGGAGTCAGCCACAACGCCGTGACGCCGAGGTCTTTAAGGTATGGGAGATGGTTGATGACGCCGCGCAGATCACCACCATGATACCCGCGCGGATTTTTGCGATCGTTAGCGGCCGCGGGGGAATCCGCAGGGGCGTTGTTTGACTGATCACCATCCGCGAAACGATCAGGCATGATCAGATAGATGACGTCATCCGGCGTGATTCCCTGAAAATGTGTGCTCGCGGGGAGAGGCTCCGCAATCGCGAAAGGAATCGTCGTAGTTCCCTGCGATGTGGTCAGGTTCAGCGGGTACGATCCCAGCCGCGCCTTGGGATTAACGGCCACGTTTACAAACAGATAAGTGCCCGTACGGTTAACGAAGACATCAGAAACTTGCAGCGCGGGGTTATTGGAACGAACGCGTGCGCCAATGAGGTTTTGACCGCGCACCAGCAATCGCACCGGATTGATCGTATGACCAGCCCACCAGAAAGGCGGCTCGACTTTCATAACTGCGGGGGCACCGCTTTGAGAGGTTTGAAACGGCTCTGCCGTCCGATGTGCGGAAGGTCTCTGACCTTCCGAAAACAGACGTCCATGCTCCGCGGGGCTGCGCCCCAGTGCAGGGCATAGCCCTGCCCAGACTAGTAACAATACGGTGGGGCGGAGCCACCACTGCACATCAAATGGCGGAGCCATCGCGTGAAGAGCTAATAGAGGAATGGAATAAATCCGGAAGACGGTTGCGCGAAGGAACGCAAAGGGGTCGCTTCGAGCGATGCTTTGCGGATTGGCTTGGCGCACTACGCGTTTAGCTCTTCCTTTCCGACTTTCGGAAACCTCGAACTCGATTCACCAGCGAATTGATTTCAGACTTGGTCAGTTTCTTGCCAAACGCGGGCATTCCGGCTTTGCCACGGGCCACTACCGAACGAAGCGTTCGCGGGCTGGTAATGCTTGCATTCTTTTTCCACCATTCAGCGTCGGTAAAATCGGGCGCTTTGAACAGATGCCCAGAAGGGGTGTCGCTGCGGCCATCAGCTCCGTGGCAGCGCGCGCAATTCCGATTGAACAGCTCTTCAACCTTCACCCGACGAGAAGGCTTGCGATGCAATGCGTTGACGCTCCCGGTGGAGAACAAGACGACGACCAGCAGTAGCGCCCCGGCGCTGGAGGCGATTACGCCTTTCAAAAAACGATTCATCTGCTGACGATACCCGATTCCTTTTTCTATTGTCCCACCGGAGCCAGATCGTGAATGTGCCAATAGACGCTCTCGTTGCTCATCTCCGGATGTTTGCGCAGGAATAAGTTTGCCAGCGGCAGCGCTCCGGGATCGTCCTTGAGTTCGGCAAAAATCTTCGCTTCTCGTTTCGCCTCTTCCTTCAGGCCCAGCTTGCGAAAGAGCAGCATCAGGTTGTAGTGCGCGCCCACATCTTCCGGATCGATCGCCAGAATCTTTTCATAACACTCGCGCGCCGCCTGATAGTCGCGCTTGATCTTGCACAACTCGCCGAGCTGTTGCAGGGACATGCGGTCACGCGGGAAGGCGATGAGCACGCGGCGAATATTCGCTTCGGCTTCGTCCAACTGACCACGCCTGATAAAGACGCGGGCCTGTTGAAATACCGCCCGCATGTTCTCAGGATTTGCGCGTACGACAGCCTCAAGCAGGCTCGCTGCCCGGTCGTATTGATCCAACTCAATCAATCCGATCGCCTGATTTACCTGCGCCATCTGCCGGTATTTCTCGTCCAGCCCGGCGGCATGAATGAAAGCGTCAATGGCCAGCGGATATTGCTTCTGATCCATGAGCGCGATTCCATAGTTGTTCCAACGTCGCCAATCGGGAAAGGCGTTCCTGGGAATTTCACTGGCGGGAACAGGTACGTTCTGGCCAATTCGCATCACGTATTCAGCGCTCGCCATTGTCACTATCGGATAATCCACCGACTTGCCTAGGGTGTAATCGCTGAACACGCGCGTGAACCGTCGATACTGCACTCTCGCCTTAATATGCAGCGGACCGGCGACTTCCGCAGGTACGCGAAACTGATAGCGCGCTACATCTGAACGGCCTGATTGAATCTGGTTGTTTTGCGCGATGCCGCGCGTGCGCCAGATGTGATGCTTGTCGTTATATGAACCGTCGAGCTTCACCAGATAGGTTTTGTAGTTGTGGGCCGTCTCATCAAGATAGCCGTTGGGCTTGATGAATCCAGACTGGTAGAGCGTCTTGCCTTGTTCGTCGGTCACAGTGAATTCGACGAAGGCTTCATAGAAGTCGCGTAACTCCGGCGGAAATGAGTGGCCGATGTTCTTGTTAGTGATGACGACTTCGGCTGTGATTCGATCAGCAGGCTTGATGGAGAAACTGCTGCGATTGAGCGGCGCGATGAATTCTTCCGGACTCGTTCCCGGAGACTTTCGCCGCAGGGCAAAGATGTCAATGCCCAAGGCGTCAGTTTCCAGAAACTTGTTGACCGCGTCGAGTTGTTCCGGCCATTTGTAAAAAACCGGAATGGCTGTGTTCGCCGCCGGCCAGCGATGTGAAGCGAGTTTTCCCTGTTTGGCCGAAACATCAAACAGCGGCGCCGGCTCGCGCTTCATGTGACACGTGTTGCACGTCTCCTTGTCGCGGACGTAATAGGGATGCGGCGACTCTTTAGAAAATGAGGACATCTGATACTCATCGCCGACCGCAAAGGCACGGATGAATTTGTAATCGTTTAGCTCTTTCGGCACCTGCGATTTGTGGCAAGCGGCGCAAAAGTCGGCTGTCTTCAATAACGGCCGCATCATTGCCCGGCGATGAGAAGGAATGTCATCGAGAATCTGCTGGTCTGTAATCCCAGCCAGCAAACGCGTGCCGTCTTCTTTCACCAACAGCGCCGGCTCGCCCATCACATAACCACCAATGCCGCGGCCAGTCGCTGACTGAATCGAGTGACAGGCGATGCACGAAACACCGTCGTCATCGAAGGGCCGCTTAACTTTGGAACCTTTGGTCAGGGCGCCGGAGAAAAGCGCCGCCGGGTTGTGACAGGATTCGCAATGGCGGGTGAACTCAATACCCTTTTGGTTTTGTAAGTCTTTGACGTTCTTCTGATAGAACGGCTCGCGAAAAGCGTTGCCATGTGCCGACTGGCGCCACTGCGCATGTGCATCTGTGTGGCAGGTGCCGCAGCGTGTTGAACTGACGAACATTTCGGGAGGAATAAATGTTCCGGTAGTTGAAGTCGCATTGCTTGGAGCAAATGGGTTTATCCCAAATTTGTAATCGTAATTCCTTGAGATGTCATCGGCGTAGGTTGGTTTAGGGTTATTGTCGGCATCGACAATGCGGTTTGCATGGACCACAGTAACAAGACTAGCCAAAGCTGCCAGCCCGATGATCAACAAAGCAAGCTTCATGGTTTGTGTCTCGCGGAGCGTGACTTTGGAGCCTAAACTGTATTCTTGCGGTGCGTCTTCCATGATTGATTATCGTGCTCTTTCGGGGGAATCAGAAGTCAACCTGGCCATTCATGATCAATTTGGCAACGTCTATTCTAAAGTTAATATTCATATTGACGTCGTTGTTTGTGAAGTTGGCTATTAGTGCAGTATCCGTAGAGGTAAGCAGGGGGTCGCCCTTCTCATTGAAACGTGGAAAATAAAATACCGCTTCATCACCCGGTGTTTTTGGCGGAACGAAATGAATCAGGTCGCGTCGCTCCCCCCTCCCGTTCGCGATGAAGACGTAGCGCTGCAAGTCTGCGAGGCGACCGCCCTTAAAAGCCGTGAAGATCGGGTCTGCGCCCGGCCGCTCCTTAGATTTGGCACTCAACGTAAGCACATAATTCTGCTGGCATGCCGGGCATTCCAATAACCCTTTGAGCCTGGCCTCCAAGGCCGCTCGACCCTTTTCACTCGTGTCGGAATTAGGCTCGAGTTGTTTCAGTCGAACTACGGCCTGGCGCACAATCAGCGCCGAACGAAGACGGAGGGTAAACTGAAAATCCACCGGCGCTTCTGCTCCACCCATCTCGGCCGTGTTTGAGGTCGTATCTATGAGTCCGCCTGTAGTGTCTGACGGCACCGTGCCTCCGGCGACTCGTCTGGCCTGGCTTGCAAACTTGAGGCGAACTTCCTGCTTTACCGCCCAGGGAGAGTCCTCGAGCACTTGCTCGGCTTCCTTTTTCGACCATTCCTGAAAAGGCTTTGCTGGCCGGTTCTCCTGCGAATAAACCAGCGTGGTTAATGCCAGGGCCGCGATGGAGATGAAAATAAAACTTAGCAACCTCATGGAAGACATTTTTTTCTTTTGCTCTATTACCACTGAATCTCTTGATGCAAACGTTTATTGGGGCAATTGGTTCAGCGTTTGCTGGATACGGAGCTTCTCATCCATGGTGCGCTCTTTCACGGATTCCTTTTCTAACGCATCGAGCCGTTTGAATTCCGCCAGCGCAGCCTTGGCTTGCTCGGTTCGCTTGAGCCGTGAGTATGCCAGGAACAGTTGATAGTGGGCCGACGTATGAGAGGGACTCTTAGTCACAACCTGCTGCAACCGAGTGACTGCCTCTTCAAAGTTACGTTCCTTTAGCGCCAGCCTTGCATAATCGTAAAGCACGGCAACGTTGTTGGGCTCGACGGTCAAAGCATGTTTGAGGGGAGCCTCAGCATCTTCAAATCGACCCTGCTCGATGGCCACGTAACCCAAGCTCGAGAGCGCGTCTACATTGTCCGGATTCTTAGCGAGGAACCTCTCCAGAAAGACACGCGCCCGATCGAAATTGCCTGCGGCCCGGTGTGCATAGCCCTGCCAGTATTCAATATCGCTCCGGCCGGGATCGAGTGTCGCTGCCTGGTCGAAATCTGCCGCGGCATTGTTCCAGTCACCTTTGCGGTAATAAGCGTCGGCGCGCGCTAAGACGTATGACGGCTCTTTTGGTTCTAATTCAACAGCGCTATTGTATTCGCTGATTGCTCCGTCCCAGTAGCCAACTCGAAAATACTCTCTACCCAAAAGGTAATGATAATTAGGATTTTTGGCATCGCGTTCCAGCACGTGCTTGAACTCAATGATGGCGTTGGCCCAGTCGTTACGCGCGCTGGCGATAAGCGCTAGACGCAAATGCGTCTCGGGGGGTCCCGGCCTCAGGTCAGCCGCTTCGGCAAGATACTTAGCAGCTTCGTCGTTGCGGTCGAGGTTGTAGAGCGCAATACCGAGGTTGTAAAGCACCTCGAAAGTGTGCGGCGTGATCTCGTTCACTCGCGCATAGAGACGCGCTGCCTGCTGGTATTGCCGCCCCGCGGCGAGAGCACTGGCCAGCGTGAATAAACCGGACGCATCGGCGCCGACTGCCTGTTCTACCAAAGCGGCGGCAGCATCGGCCTCTGCTGAACGGTTTGCGCGATAGGCGACGTTGAGAAATGCCAGCGCTAACTGAGGGTCGGCGGGTTCAGCTTTGCGAGCCTCTGCGAAGTGTTCTGCCGATTTAACAAAATCGCCGGACCGCTCGTAGAGGGTTCCCAAGTTGTAATGTGCTTGAACGTGGGCCGGGTCTATTTTTAATACTCGTTCGAACTGGGCGATTGCCTCGCTTAACTGACCACGTTCAGCGAGATGACGGGCCAGATTGTTGAGCGCGCTAACGAAATTTGGTTCAAGCTTGACTGCCGTACCAAACTCCCGATAGCCCTCCTCCGTTTTTCCGGCGCGATCCAGTACGACACCAAGTAGATTGTGAGCAACCGCTGAACGAGGCGCTGCGGAAACTGCGCGGCGAGCCGCTCTCTCGGCATCATCCAAAGATCCCTTCTGTAAGGCCGCGACGGTCGTGTCCAAAGCGGCGCGCGCATCCGGGCTGAGCTGAGCGGCACTCCCGCTCGACGTCGCAGACTTGCCGGGCTGCACGCGTTGCGCCCTAGCTGACTGCGGGGCGATGGAAAACAGCAGCGCACAAAACAAGACAGACGAGCACAGGCCTAATACCCGCGCAGTATTCTCAACTTGTGTCGACTGTTGTCTCACTTCTCTTCAGGGATTCCTTGACGATGAGTTGGTGCGGAATTCAGCATTGAGTTTGTCAACGATAGCAAACTCGTTTCGCGCCGCTTCGCTTTTGCCGAGCCGCGTCAGAGCCTGGCCCAGTTGGTAATGCGCGTCGGCGCGTTGTGGTTGAAGCGCAACTGCTCTCTGCAAAACTTCCGCAGCTTCGGCAAAACGCTCGCTTACCATGAGCGCCCGGCCCAACGACCAGCGAGCTTCAAAGTTCTTGGGATCAATCGTAGTTGCCCGCTGCAACGCATCGATCGCTTCGTCTTTCTTACCCTGTTTCAGCAGTAACGCTCCCGAGCCCAACTGACCATAAAGCGAATCGGGATCGACCTTGACCAGGTCCTGATATACATCCAGGGCGGCGGCAGAATCGCCCAGAGCCTCAAGCGACGTGCCCAGGAAGAAACGAGCGTCGGCCGACTTCGGTCTGAGCTCTACTGCCGTGCGGAAGCTCCTGGTCGCATTACTGTAGTCCTTTCCGGCATACTGCACCCTTCCGAGGTTGAAGACCGCATCAAAGTTTGCGGGATCCAAAGCGACTGCTTGCGCCAATGCTTCAATCGCTTCGCTGTTTGCATTAACACGGGAAGCGAGAATGATTCCCAGCAACGTGTAAGCGTCAGCCGCGGGATTTAGTCTTAACGCTCTGCGTGTCTCTTTTTCCGCAGCTTCCGTCTCTTGCGCGTTGTAGAGAGCAAGAGCGTGAAGATAAGCCGCTTCGCGCGAATCTGCGCGTTGTTGGGCTAGCTCTCCGAAGGCTTCCGCAGCTTCGGGCCAATGGTTCGACCTGCTGTAAGCAAGACCTAAATCCTGCCAGGCGGCCACGAGCGTGTGGTCGCGCTTGAGAGCCTCTCGAAATTCGTTTACTGCTGCATTGAGATCATTGCGGTCGGCTGCGAGCAGACCTCTGACGTAAGCTACTCGCGGGTCGGACGGTCGAGCATCCTGGACCAGTAAAAGCTGCGACATCGCGCGTGGCGCGTCGTCAAGCAAGCGATAGACGGCAATCAGTTCGAAGCGCACATCGTATTGACGCGGATCGATCTCAAGCGCTTGCCGAAACTGCGAGGCTGCCTCGGGCAGTTGTTTTGGATCGCCGATCCGCAAAAGAAAGCGTCCCAGCTGATAGTGTGCAGTGTAATTCTTGTCATCGAGTTTCAAGGCCGCGCGTTCCGCCTCAACGGCTTCGTTTGCCTGACCCAATTTCCACAGCGCATAACCGAGATTGGCCTGGTAGTTTGAGTTTGCCGGGTTTAGAGCAACCGCCTGGCGCAGATCCTCGTAGGCATCCCGGTAATGATTTAGTCGCAGTCGCGCCAGGGCACGCTCATTCAATGCTTCTGCGTCTCCTGGGTTGGTCTTAAGCTTAGCGCTCGCATCGCCTTCGGCTTTTTCAGCCCGCACCTCAGGCGTGCTGAAACGCTCGACGTGGGAACGCATGGCAACGGCGGTTGGGGGTGTCTGCGCAGCGGAGGGGAGAGCGCACAACAACGCAACCAAAATCAGACCACTCAGTTTAACTTTCATTTTGCTTAAGCCGAATCCGAGGGGAAACAAAGAGGATTCTAGCAAACGAGAGCCTCATCGGCGAGCAACCGGAGTAGCCGAAGCCGTAGCAGTTACCCTATTGCAGGTGGTTCTACGGCCTCAGGCAGAACCGGTTTTAGATCAGGATTCCCAACCTCAGAAAATAAACTTAAAGCGATATTGAACGACGCGTCCCGGAAACGCATTGTTCTTTATCTGACCGAAATCACCGTTGTTAAGATCATTTGATGGAACAGTGAAATTCGGGTGATTGAAGATGTTGAAGAACTCGAAGCCAAGTTGAATCTTGGTCCCCTCAGTGACCCGCGTATTCTTGAAGACCGACACGTCCGTATTGAATATTCCCGGTCCATGGAAGGTGTTGCGGCCCAGGGTGCCGAATCTGATTGTGTTTCCGGCGGCATTCGTTACGGTGCGCTGAAGGCTACTGGCAGTAGAAAACGCTGCCCGATTAATCACCGTTCCCGGAGGCAGGTTCGCAAAAGGATCCCCGATTAGCGCCGGACGGCCACCTTGGTTGCAGTTATCATTGCAGACTACGCTGTAAGGAAAGCCAGATCGCGCGGACTGGATGATGTTTATCTGCCAGCCGCCCAATAGTCGATCCGGGCCATCCTTGAGAAAGCGCTGACCTTTACCAAACGGCAAGTCGATGATGGCATTTGCCGACAACAGGTGGCGCACATCTAACGACGAATTACCCCGGTCGACGTTGATGTCAAATGGATTGATTGGGCCACCCCGCCCGTTGCGCGAGTCACCGAGGCCGTTAAAGATACCCGTATTGTTGTCTATTGTATGACTCCAGGTGTAGGAAATCTGGCCCTGCACGTTATTGGAGAACCTCTTCTGCAATTGTGTTTGCAACCCGTTGTAACTGGAGGAAGCTCCGTTTGTGTAGATCACGGCGTTGTTCAGGAATTGGTTGGCAGCATTTTTCGCCGTCGCCAAACCACCTGTGCCGATGTTGTTAGCGTAGAGCAGATTGCGCGATCGATTTCCTACATAGCCAACATCCAAAGAGTAGTCTTTGGAAAACTGATACTGAAAGCTTAACTGAAACTGATGAACATATGTCGTCTTCTGCTTGGGATCGACAGCGAAAACGCCGATGTCAACGGGGATGTTGTTTGGATCTATTTGCGCCGTGATGTTGGGTGGGCCAGTACTCAGAGAAAACGTCGTAGCGGTTGGGCTGGTGTTGAATCCGTTCTGGTTTAGCCCGATGCTATTGGTGGATGGCGGATTGCGAACACCCGGTGGGTAATCAACGCCATCGAGCGTATAAAGCAAACCGTAGCCCCCGCGCAATACCATTGTCTTATTCTTGTCAATCGCATAGGCAAAGCCAATTCGCGGGCCAAAGTTGTTCTTATCCGTGGCAATAATTCGATCACCACCACCACCTGCGACTACAACTTTGCGCTGGGCTATGTCAAACAGGCTATACCGCCCATGCGCTTCTGAATAGGGCAGGAAAAGATCATAACGCAGACCAAGATTCAGTGTCAGACGATCATTAACTTTCCAATCGTCCTGGACGAAGAGTCCCAACTCTTGCGACCGCAGATCGAATGGGCCGCCGAAAATCTTGCTCTTGCTAACAAAAAGACCCGGCAAGCCAAGCAAGATATTGGCCTGGCCGTTTCCAGTTCCACCGTAAGGAATACCGTCAGCTCTTACAAAGCAAGCGGCCGCGGTTCCTGAGCCGGCCGGACAAGCAGCGTTCGGGCCGGTAGCAGGCCCATTGTCGCCATACTGGAACTGCCCTTTCAAAGTGCCGGTGCGGCCGCCATCAATCGTATTGAGGTGACGCAAGCGCAATTCACCGCCCGCCTTAAGAACTTGGTTGCCTTTTACAATCGTCACCGTGTCGCCAAAATAGGGGTTCTTACTCTTTACCTGAAACAAACCGCCATCACCGGTGAATTCAAGGAAGCCGGTACCGAAGTTCCCGATTAGGGCACCGCCCGATGCCTCAAGCGAGCCATCATTTGAATTTGGGATACCTATGTCTTTGGCAAACGTCGGACTAACTCCGCAGGCGCCCCCAACACCACAGTTGAAGATCGAGATCTGAATTTCCGTCAGGCCAAAACGGAATTCATTTAGCACTGTGGGACTGAAGGTGTGCGTATCGCTAATCGTAATCTGGCGCGAGTTGCCGCGCTCTTCACCGGCGCCGAAACCTGCAGTCGCTATATCGCCTGGAAGCAGATTGGCGCGCACGGTACTCAAAGGCTGATTGCTAAAACGCCCCGACAGGGAATTATTGTCTGACAGCTTGTGATCGATCTTGATTTCCGGATTGTTGATTCTCTCTTTGTTAGCGCGCTGCGTGAAGAAATTATTGCCGTTGACGTTGTTGTTATCGCCACTTGGGTTGAACAGGTTACGCGTCGGCAAGGGGTACCTGGCCAGATAGTTTTTGCCCACTGTATTGAGGGGTATGTTGATGATGTTTCCCGGGAACGCCGCGCCCGTGTACGGATTGAAGAGGGTGGGAAACTCGGTGAAGTTTCCATTGCGTGATAATGCCGTCGGCACCACCGTATTCGCGGGGAAAGGTAAATTATTGCGCTGGCCCAAAAAATCAAAGAAGAAAAAAGTCTTGTTCTTAACAATCGGTCCGCCAAGGGTGCCGCCAAATTCGTGTATTTGCTGCACCGCCTTTTTCAACTGAGCGATCTCCAGCGGTGATGAACCGCGAGCGATAGCCTCGGCCAATCGGGTCTTGAGCGCGACGTGATATGCATTGAGTCGCGAGTTCTGCCCGTAATAATAGAGAGAGCCGTGAAAGTCGTTGGTGCCCGACTTTATGGAAGTGTTGACGACCGCGCCCGCCGCTCGTCCGACCTCGGCTGGCGGGATACTGGTAGTTACTTTGAACTCGGCAATAGCGTCCGGATTCGGGAAGGTGCCAATGGTACCAAACTGCGGTTCGTTATTGTCCACGCCATCGAGCGAGAAATTGTTGTTTGTGGCTCGCTGCCCGTTGGCAGAGATCGCAGCGCCGCCAGATCGATTAAAGCGCGAAGACTCAGAACTGCCCTGCGAGTTGCTGCTTCCGGGACCACCACTGCCCGAACGCGGGTCGCCATTGTTGAAGGAACGAGCTTCGGGTCCACCGCCGAGGCCAACGTTATTAGCGCGAACCACACCCGGCGTCAATGTAGCCAGTTGCGTAAAGTTGCGCCCTGATAGTGGCAACTCAGTGACTTCACGTCCTGTGACTACGCTACCACGAGCGCTGGTCTCAGTTTCCACCAGTGGCGGTTCGGCAGTGATCGTAACCTCACCGGTTATGTTACCAGCCGGGAGTGAGATATTAACCCTCAACCGATTACTCGTCTGGAGAACGACGTTCTCTTGATTGACAGTTTGGTAGCCGCTCTTACTCACCGTAACTTTGTAAATGCCAATGTCGAGTGAAGGCGCCTGGTAATCCCCCGCGTCACTGGTAGTGACCGTGCGCGAGGCATTAGTGTCTACCTTGGTGATCGTCACAGTTGCACCGGGAACCGCAGCTCCGGCGCTATCGGTGACCGTGCCGACGATGTCCGCTTTGTTGGTCTGAGCAAAGGTCGGAACCGTGAGAACCGCTAGCAGACAAGCGATGGCGCCGCCTCTAGTTAGCAGGCGGGCAAGAGTTGGATTGGTGTTCATAGCGTCCTCGTGTGATGAACCAAAGGGATCCACTCCTACCCCTGGAAGGTCGAAATGGATCTGATTCTTACGTTCTTATTGTAGTGGCGGCCAACGCTTACTGCTGATGCATTGGCTCAAGTTGACTAAAAGCTCCTGACTAAAAAGCCGCTTTAAATATCGCAGAAAATTTCGAATGAAACCTAAATTGACAGTTTGTTGTTTAATCGAACGAAGTATTTAATACAGTTTTCAAGGCGTGTCAACTCTTTTTCGAGATAATTGGCAAGAAATTTAACCTGACAAGGAGTGGTCGCACATAGAAACGGCTGCGCGACGCGAAAAGTCACTCCAGAAAAGAATCTCAAGCGGCGAAGGCGGCGGCAAATTTGCCGGCAAGAACCAGGCTCAGGGCTCCACGCAAAGTAGGTTTTTCTCCCAACGTCGACGGAAGAATCTTCGCGGAAGGCAGCCCGCGCCGAACACTGTGCTCGATGGTTTCAGTGAGTGCGCTTTCAACCAGCGACCAGGCGCGGGCTATCTCGCCACCGACAACGACCGCCTCAGGACTGAAACCTACTACCAGGTTTGAGATCCCGATGCCTAGATAATGAGCGGTTTCAATCAGCGCCGCTTTGGCGTTCGCTTCGCCGCGAAGCGCCTGATCTACCAGTTCGCGAAAACCAAATGGCGTCGGGTTTTCTTCGTTAGACAATTTTAAGTAGCGAGCCTTAGCCGCGCCCTCCGAGGAAAAGGCTTCCCAGCAATCAAGATTTCCGCAGGAACATGGAACCGGCGCGTGCGTTCCGATCACCATGTGCCCAAACTCGCCCGCCGCGCCCCGCTGTCCGCGGTAAACCTGGCCGTCAAAAATAATGCCGGTGCCGACGCCCTCAGCGACGAGCACCAGAATAAAATCCCTGGCGTCGCTCACTTCCGGCCGGCCAAACCACAGCTCCGCAAGCGCGACCGCATTGGCATCGTTATCGATCATGACCGGCAGCCCAAATGCTGTTGAGATTGTCTTGGCAATAGGAATATCTCGCCACTTGAAGTAAGGAACGTAAACGGCGGTTCCGGTTGACGGATCAACCAGGCCGGGAAGACTGACGCCAACTGCTTCGATCGAGCCTTTGTTCTTGAGTGTGAATTCGCGGACGAGGGCAATTACTTGTTTGAGAGTGTTGTCCGGATCAGGATCAGTCAGAAACTCCTTTTGATCGATGATGCGTCCGGCCAGATCACTCGTCGCCACCGTTGTACAAGTCGGTGTGATAGCTACGCCAATAGCGATGGCTTCCTTCGTTCGCAGGCGGAGCAGCGTCGGTCTGCGGCCTCCGGTCGATTCGCCTTCACCAACCTCTTCAACCAGGCCTTCCGCCGTTAGTGCTTCCACGATCGCCGAGATGGTTGAACGCTGCAAATCCGTTTCGCGCGCAATCTCTGCCCGCGAAATGGGTTCGCGCTCGCGGATGTAGTTCAACACGATCTGCCGGTTGATATCGCGGATTGTATTGAGGCGAGCTGCCTGGGTCTTTCTTAGATCAAGTCGTCGCAAGGTTTCAAAGCTCCTATCGGGAAGAGCCGTTGTTTCCCTTTGTCATGGCCGCGTCGTTATTTGCCGGTTCCCTTACCTTGAATGATGGTTACTGTTTTATCAATCGCCGGGACGTCGAATGCTTCAACGCTGCCGTTGGGCCACTGGATTTCCAGCTTGTCTACCTTCGTCGCAACGCCCAAACCGAAATGTAGAGTCGGGTCGTTTTGTGAACAATATATCGCGCCGCTAACGACATCGAGTCTTTGTCTAATCTTGCCCGTAGTCAAGTAGACAATACTGCCAACTGCGTCTCTCGGAGTTTTCTTTTCCGGGTTGCCTACCAGTCGCAGATTTAACCAATGTCCCGCGGGCGCAACGTTTCGCAGGATTGAAGGTTTCGCATCCATGTTATTGATCACCAGGTCAAGACGGCCGTCTCCATCCAGATCACCGACGGCCACACCCCGGCTGGACCAGGCAC
This sequence comes from bacterium, assembly GCA_040004575.1. Classification (GTDB taxonomy): domain Bacteria; phylum Acidobacteriota; class Blastocatellia; order Pyrinomonadales; family Pyrinomonadaceae; genus PSRF01. Next base: position 15,518 of record JBDUAQ010000002.1, on the reverse strand, counting down.
TCCCAAGCGCACTTCCAGGAGCAGCGCCTATTCGTTCAAATTTTCCGTTCTTAAGATTATGGAAGAGCAGCGCCTGCTCGGCAAAACTGGTTCCCCATTGATTGGCATCAACCGCCGGGTAGACGTGCCCATTTACGACGAAGAGATCCAACCACTCGTCGTTATCGTAGTCGATAAAGCTCGTGCCCCAGCCGAGAAACGGAATGGTGACTTCACCGAGGCCGGCTTGAAAGGTTACGTCAGTAAAATTCCCGTCACCATCGTTGTGATAGAGCACGTTGGAATCGTCGGAAAAATTCGTGATATGCAAATCGATTCTGCCGTCGTTATCATAGTCTCCTATCGCCAGGCCCATGCCGGCTTGCTCCCTGCCGTTTTCATTCAGCGCCAGGCCCGAAGGATAGCCAACTTCTTCAAAAGTGCCGTCGCCTTTGTTTACGTAGAGCTGCTTCGGTGTTGAGTCGTTAACGACGATGAGGTCGAGCAGCTTGTCATCATCTGCGTGGACGAAAGCCGAAGTAAAGCCGTAATACTTCTGCGGATCATTTACGCCGGCCTTCACACTCACATCCTCAAAGCTGCCATCAGATTTTTGATGATAGAGCGTGTCGCCTTCTCCGGACAGACCACGCGGACCGCACATCACGGCGACGCCGCGAAACTGGCAGAAGTTTTGTCCGACGCCTCCGGGCCTCCCCGCCTCGCTCGGACTGGGCGGCAAATTATTGAGATCGATGTCCGCGTAACCGGGAACGAAAAGATCCAGCCGGCCATCGCCGTCGTAGTCGCCGAAACTCGCGCCGGTGCTCCAACCTTTGCGCGCGACGCCAAGCTTCTCGGCAACGTCGGAAAACGTGCCGTTACCGTTGTTGTGGTAAAGACGCGACACGCCGAAATTCGTTACATACATGTCGGGGTGACCATCGTTATCGTAGTCGCCCACGGCTACTCCGCAGCCCCAGCGATCATTGCCGACGCCGGCCTTGTCCGTTACATCCTCAAATTTCCAGTTGCCGAGATTGCGATAGAGCGCGGCGCGCGGCGGCTTTTCCTTGCCATCGAGGGCGGCCATTGTTGAGCCGTTGATAAAATAGACGTCGGGGAGTCCATCACCATCGTAATCAAAGATTGCGACGCCGCCTGACGTGGTTTCGAAGATGTAGTTCTTCTGCGGACTGCCGGAACGATGTTTGAAGTTGGACATTGCGGTCTTGTCCGTGACGTCTTCAAATACGACCGGAGCTTTGGGATCCGTGACCCCGGCCGTGCGGCGTGACGAATAGTTCACTGGCGTTCCGGTTGAAACACCGCCCTGCGGCTCAGGCTTCTTTTGCGGATTTTGGGCAAGAACAACGGCCGCACCTGAAAGCGACGCCAGCAGAGCAAGCGATGCGAGGGATCGAGACAGCGTTCCACGACGAGATATATTCAAAAGCATTTTCACTCGATCAGTTTTCAGTTCGAACTTGAATCAGTGGTTGATAGGAGAGTCTAAGCAAAACTCGCCCGAAAATACGCGGCCTCTTCACCAGTGTCAACCTCTTCAACTGGGACCGCGGGCGTCCCGCCCGCAACGAGCGCGTTAGCGCGAGAAGAGTTTGGCAATAAATCAATCCTGCTGACGTATCGTTGCGGGCGGGACGCCCGCGGTCCCAGTGAAGAGGTTGACCGTGAAAACCCAGGACGAGTATTCAACCCTACTTCGGATTCTCTTCATTAATAACCAAATACCGATCAACCTGCGGCTCGGTAACAACCTGAACGATTCCGCTGGGCCACTTTACTTCAACGCTTCGCACGCTCGCAGCCGTTCCCAGACCGACAATAATTCGTGGATCATTCGAAGCTAAATAACTTCCCGACGTGTTCGCATCGAATATCTGTTTCTTGCCGGCACCGTCCGTTACGGTGACACGAGCGCCGATGCCATTGCGATTGGATTTCGATCCTGCCAGTGACAGTCCTAACCAGTGGTTCTTCGTTCCGTTATTCCTGAGCACAACCGGCGGGCCGTCAAGCGACGCTATCACCACATCAACCTGGCCATCGTTGTTCAAATCACCAAACGCCGCGCCGCGTCCGGTTAATGAATTACCAAAGACCGCTCCGGCGCTGGCCGAGACGTTTACAAAACCCTTGCCCGTGTTGAGCATTAGCAGCGGCGTCTGTTTGTATTTCAGGTACGGATTTGTTTTTTCAATCGTATCGAGCACGTGGCTTTGCGCCACGAACAGATCGCGCCACCCATCATTGTCCACATCGACAAAGCGCGCGCCCCAGCCGGAATAAAGCAGCGTTATCTGGCCCACCCCTGCGGAGTTGGTTGCGTAGGTAAAGCTAAGGTCGCGATCGTTGTGATAGAGCGGATAGGTTTCGTTTGAGAGCGTTGTAATGAAGATGTCCTGGTAACCGTCGTTATCATAGTCCCCGGCAGCGATTCCCATCCCGGCATACGTCTTACCGTTTTCGTCGTAACCTGCGCCTGATGAAATGGCGACGTCTTCAAACGTACCGTCTCCCTTATTGTGATAAAGCGACTGGCGCACGCTGTCGTTAGCGACAAAGATGTCCATGAAGCCGTCGTTATCAAAATCGCCAAGCGCGACGCCTAACGCTTTGCCGCCCGGCTCCTCGATTCCTGACTTCGCGCTGACGTCTTCAAACGAACCGTCCGGGCGCTGGTGATAGAGGATGTTGGTGGCGCCCCTGAAATTGTCCGGGTGGCAATAGGCCCGGTAACCCGGCCGGATTTCGCCACAGTAAACAGAACCGGCGTCGAAGTCCCACTCAACATAGCGCCCCACAAAAAGATCGAGCCGGCCGTCGCGGTCGTAATCGATCCAGCCGGCGCTCGTCGACCACCCACTACCCGTAACGCCCGCCTTCTTCGTGATGTCAGCAAATGTTCCGTCACCATTGTTATGATAGAGATAGTTGCCACCATAGCCCGTGACGAAAAGATCTACGCGCCCGTCGTTGTCATAATCAGCAGCGGCGACTCCCATGCTATAGCCGCTGCCTTTCAGGCCCGCAGTTTCAGTGACATCTTCGAAAGTGCCGTCGGGCTTCTGGTGATAAAGCCGGTTCCAGAATTTGGGATCACGCTTGTCGGGCATTTCTGATTTGGGCATCGGATCCTTCAAAGCCGCGCCGTTGGCAAAGAACAGGTCCATACGACCATCGTTGTCGTAGTCAAACATCGCCACGCCGCCCCCCATGGCCTCGAGCAGATACTTCACAGAAGTGAAGGATGGCGCGCGTTTGAAATTGATACCGGTCGCACTAGTGATGTCGCTGAAGGTGACTGGAGATTGCGCCTGTGGCGCAGGCGGAGGCGGCTTCCTGTTTGGTGTTTCCGAACTGTAGGCCTTGCCGGTGCGTTGGGGAGTCGGGCTCGAACTTGGCTGTTGGCCGCTCACCGCAAGCGGCAAAACGCACAATAACAAGAGTGCAGCCAATGACGGGATGCGATCCACGAAATCAGACAAAACTATCCTAACAACATTTCGTGTTAGTTCGTGTCCTTTAGTGGATCGCATCTTACTTCGCTGCAATAACCGCATATTCCCTGCCGCTGTAGAGACGAATTCCGTTGCCGGCAATGGTCATCAGCAGCGGCCGCGGCCGCTTTAGCTTGCTGTCCTTCGTGGTGGAGACGGAAAGTATTTCCTTGCCGGACAGATCGAGAATGTTCAGCTTGCCGTCGTTACTGAAACCAAACCCATACGCGCCAACACCAAGCTCGACGCGGTTAATCGTAATCGGCGAATCCGTGATCAGAAATCCTTCATACCTCGCGCGCAAATCAGCAGCGTACCCGGAAGTATCGACCATCCCCGCAATCACGTAGCGGTTGGCGCCGAAGCGCGCGGCCACCGCATTACGCATCTGAGTGGGCGCCGTGAGTCCCTGAAAATAAAATCCAGGTGGCACAACTCGCGTCAGGTCCGCGCCCGTCAACACCGTCGGTTGCTGGGCCGCGGCTACAACTGGTAGTGAACATGAAATAGCGAGCGCCGCAATCGCTGTCAGCGCATATTTTCTAGAACGATTCATGAAGGTTCTCCTTCGCTCCTCGCCTCGTAGAGGCGAAATGTTTATAGCACCAACCTGTGGGCTGATAGCCCCGCTTCGTAGGAGCGGAATGTTTCTTTGTTGCGCTCCTACGGAGCGCAGGACGGGTTACGCCGCTGGAGCTATAAACATCTGGCTCCTACGGAGCCGCGCAAATGAAGAGCTAGCACATGGGCTGAAAGCCTTTGAAGATATCGACGTCGATATCTTACATCTTTCGTGGAAAAAGGAACGTAAGGATCGACTCGACGCGCGCGGCCCACGCAGCCTCGTTGTGTTCAGCGCCTTCAGCTTCGAAGTAATCCAGATCTTTTCCAAGCTTCCAGCCTTTCTTGATCAGTGTATCCCTCAATAGTCTGGTGTCATTAACAGTCTGTTGCGCTTCTTCTGGAGTTCGTCCTTCCTTTGTTCCAATGTCTATCCAAATCCGAACCTTCGGTTTCCCTGGAAGCGCTTCAACGTAGTGCACGATCTGTCTGTTCGCAAACCAAACTGATGGCGAAACTACCGCAGCGCGACTAAACACTTGGGGATACTTCAGCGCCAGATAGAGCGAAGCTAGCCCGCCAAGCGACGACCCTCCCAAACCCGTGTGCTTAGCATCCTTCTTTGTTCGGTAGTGGGCGTCGATGAATGGCTTTAGTTCTTCTACCAACATGCGGCCGTAAAGATCGGCGTTGCCGCCCATCTTGTACTTCGCATCTGCCGCGGGCGTGTACTCATTGACGCGGTCTTTCGTGTTGTAAACACCAACAATGATCAGCGGCTCGATCTTGCCGGCAGCGATCAGACGTTCCGCTGTTTCATCGACGCGCCATTCCTGACCGGGAATAAATGACGTGGCGCCGTCAAACAGATTTTGTCCGTCGTGCATATAGAAAACTGAATAACGCTTGGTCTTTGCCGCGTCGTAGCCCGGCGGCAGATAGACGATCACGTCGCGATCGTTTCCCAGAATTTTCGAGTGGAACCTTTTAGCCGCGCTGACATTGCCAGTGAGTGTGTGCGGTTGCTGCGCGACCGCTGTGCCGCAAACAAACCAAGCGGCGACCGCAATGAGCGCAAAGCGCGAAAAGAAGCGCAACACAAAGTCAGAACCGGGAGCGGTAGCGACCGGGTCGTTCGCTCGACATTCGGCATAAGAGGATTCTTGATATTGATTCGTCACGTTACCGAAGAACCCGGTCGCTACCGCTCCCGGTTCTGATTTTGTCTTACCGGTCGCCAAGGTTGTAGACCCGCGTCTTCGGATTGTAAGTCATCCAGTCGAACCAATAATCGTTGAGGATGGCCACCTTCTTCAGTTGCCTACCGCTGAGCTGGCCGCCAGTTGCCTTACCGGTGAAATCCCACTCGCTGCCAGTTTCAGCGTCAACCAGAACCAGCGAGGTCGTATTTGGTTTGACAAGAAATTCCAGCTTGCGCCCATCAACTGATCGCTCGTAAGCGCGCGCTGATCGCTTGTCGTCTCCAAGCACGATGAAGATTGGCACGCCGTCCACATCATCGAGTATCAAACTTTGTTTCACTAATGCGTCTAACGGATACGCCTTCGAGGCACCGTTGATGGTGAGACCGACGACGAGTGTGCGCGGCCCAAGCGACTTATCAATCGCGACAGACGTAGCGACCGGCACCTTGGTCATGCGTTCTTCCCAATTAGCCGGAGCATACTTCCCGGCTTGCGCGACCTTTTCGTCGGGTCGCAGCACGCGGCCTTCAGGTTTCTCGCGCTTCCACAATCCGAACGTCAACTCGTCATGAAAGACAGGGCGCAGCGACTGACCTTTCAACGGCCCCTGAATCGATTCACCCGTGACCTGCTGCCACCAGGAGCCGGTCTCTTCATCGCGCATGATGAAGTTTTGATTGTTGATACCCGCCAGGTGAAAGTGCAGTTGCCGTCCGTTTACTGTCGTTTCCCACACCAGACCGGTGTGACAGAGCGTTCAATAAGTGGCGACGATTGGAGTGCCGCCAACTGTGTCCTGCACGAGATGATGGTAAGCCATCTGTCGCACAGGATATGCCGCCGCCTCGCCATTGATCTCCACCATCATCACGATGTCAGCGTCGTTTACGAACCCAGCTTCGCTCGTCTTGGCGTAGGTTGCGTTGGCGAGCGGATGAAACATCCATTCGAAATGGTTCTGGCGCGCGAACCAGGTCGAGGCCAGCAACGGAATGAAAACGACTACGAGAAACGCCTTCTTCCACCAGCGCGAACTAGGCCAAAGCTGCGCCACGAGGAAAACCGCAGACCCCAAAGAAAGGAGCGTGATCCATGGCGACCAACGACGCAACACGTAAGAGACCTCCACGCCCCGTGCAGTTTGCGGCGCGAACGGTTGAATCAGCCAAACCGGAGCAGCGACGATCGCAAGCGCAACCACGGTGATCGCCAGCAGCACGAGCCACCCTGCTTTGCGACCAAGGAAAGGAGAAGTCTTGCCAGTTGTCATCATGACGCGAAACGATAACACAAACTCCCACCGGTGTGGGTCGGCGTTTCTCACTCCCCAACTTAATGGAACCTAACGCTCGCAAACTCGTGAAGTAGGCGAGGTGAATGGGCCATGCGAAATACAATCATCAAACCACGCACCAGAGGTTTTACGCTGATCGAACTGCTGATCGTAATTGCGATCATCGGCATCCTGTTGGGTGTCCTGATTCCGACTTACCAAAGTAGCGTCCGCAAAGCTAACGAAGCCGCGGCAGTCGCTACTCTCAATGCCATCAGGGTAGCGGAAGCCAAGTATGTGATCGATCACAAAGGACAATACGGCACGTTCCGGGAACTCTTCGAACAGGGATATCTTGATAAGCGAATGAACTTCGACAAGCCTCACGACCGCGGCTATATCTTTGTGATTACTCTGGTCGCAAAATCTGCAGATAGGGTGGCGACATTTAGCGTGAACGCCAACCCCGAACAGTCGCAAGGCCTAGGCGCAACCGGCAGCAATTTCTTTTACGTGGATCCAGAGAGCGGAATCTGCTTTAGCAAAACGGCTCCGGCAACGGCGGCGGACGATACGCTATGAGGAGATGCCAAACTACTCGCGGTTAAGCCACTTGCTCGAGGCGGGGCGTGTAGGTTTCTGCGAGGACTTTTTCTGCTTCTTCGACGGTCATTGGCCTTGAGAAAAAATACCCTTGCCCACTCTGACAGGAGAGGTTTCTGAGCAGTGACATTTGTTCCTGAGTTTCTACCCCTTCCGCGACTACGTCCATGCCAAGATTTTCCGCCAGGTTAAGGATGGTGCGGACGATCTCGACATGGTCCTTGTCCAACACCGAGACAAAGGAGCGATCGATCTTTAAGGTGTCGATTGGGAAGCGGTGCAGATAGGTCAATGAGGAGTAACCAGTTCCGAAGTCATCAATGCTCAACCTGACTCCGAGCGCGCGCAACTTGAAGAGCGTCGCGGCAGCAGATTCGAAATCGTCCATCAGCACGCTTTCAGTAATTTCAAGTTTGAGGAAATTTGGATCCAGACCTGTGTCTTCAAAGATCGAGCTAACCTGATCGAGCAGATCAGGTTGAGCAAACTGTTTCGCCGAGAGGTTGACTGTCATGTAGAGAGACTCATCAGACGGAAATCTTTCCTGCCAACGCTTGGCCTGGTAGCAAGCCTGTCTGAGCACCCATTCCCCAATTTGTAAAATCTGGCCGCCTTCTTCAGCGACAGGAATGAAGTCCACTGGCGATATCAGGCCACGCTCGGGGTGCTGCCAACGCACCAAAGCCTCAAAACCGCATACATGAAAATCGTCGAGCGCGACAATTGGCTGGTAGTTGATGAAGAACTCATTGTGTTCATAGGCCTGGCGCAGATCAGTTTCCATCCGCAGTAGATCCGTCGAGCGGGCGTGCATTTCTTCATCAAACATTTCGTGACGCGCTTTCCCTAACGCCTTGGAGCGATACATCGCGGTGTCAGCGTCGCGCAGGATCTGCTCAGGCTCATCGTAACTAAGCGAGCCGGGAGCGATGCCTATGCTGACAGTAGTGAACACGTCGCGACCGCAGAGATTGAATGGTTGCTTCAGCTCTTCATGAATTCGTTCCGCGACCGACACTGCTTCCTTCTCATCACTGAGTTCTTCAAGCAGGATGGTGAACTCATCACCACCGACACGAGCTATCGTGTCTCCAGGGCGCAAACATCCCTTGAGTCTTCGAGCTATGGCGACTAATAGTTGATCGCCGGCCATATGACCAAGGCTGTCGTTCACCAGCTTGAAGCGATCCAGATCAAGAAACAAGACCGCAAACTTGAGATCTTGCCGGCGCTTTGCGCGCGCGAAAGTCAACTTCAGGTGATCTATCAGTAGGGCGCGATTTGGCAGACCAGTCAGCATGTCGTGCAAAGCGTCGTGTTGGAGCCTTTCCTCCGCTACCTTACGATCAGTAATGCTTTGCAACTGATAGATCAGGTGTACGGGCTCGCTTTCCTCAACCATGGCTTGCGATACGTTCCACATGACCCACACCACACTGCCACTCTTCTGAACACACCGCATCTCGGTTTGATAGCTTGAAATCTTGCCGCGCAGCAACTGTTCCAACTTCGCCATCGACGTGAGGCGATCATCCGGATGGACAGAGTCCTGGAAATCTCGAGCCAACAGTTCTGCTTCTGAGTAGCCGAGAATCTCGCAGAGCGAGCGGTTGACGCGATGCCAGTGGCCGGTATGAAAAACGAGCGCCATTCCAATCGCGGAATAGTCGAAGGCCGCACGAAACATCTCGGAGGCGTGTCGCAGAGCTGCTTCGCCCTCTTGAGCCCGGGCGGGCAAATGGTAGGAAAAGTAGAGGACCGGCAGGATGATGGCAACAGCAATCAGGGTGGAAAGCCAGAATGGCCAAATCTGATTCGCGGTAAGCACAACCAGGAAAGCACCAATAGCGCTCGCGATCAGCAGGCGGGCACCCGCCTTGATCGGAACGCCGGTCACGCGAGGCATGAGCCTCTGCGTGCCGCCTGTGTTATTAACTTTTTTATCCGCACGTAACATGATCTTTTTAGCGGGGGCGCCAGAAGGTACAGTGAGACTACAGCCCCAAGATGGGGCGTCCCATCCCTAGTGCACTCTCTGTGCCAACAAGCGACGTGGCAAGGAAGCGAGAGAATCTGGTTTTTTCCGGCAAATTGGCCTATTTGCAGCGGAGTCGGTCAAGAGACTTCGTCAAAAACGAGAAGGCGTGACTTGCCGATAGACTGTATTTCGGTCAGTTTGCAATTCAGCTTGAAGTGAGTACTGGGGCGGGGTTCCGGCGCTTTTGGTCGCTCCAGAGCTGGAGCGATGTCCGAGGATCAGGCAAGCTCCAAAAGCCAAATCCAGCTACTCTAAGAACCGAGAGGCCGGGTTTGGCCCGGCCTCAAATCGGTTGGCGGAGACTTTCAGCCTCTAGAGGTCACTGTCCTCACCCCAGCAACCCATCGCCGTTGCCCTGCATTTTACAAATAATCTTCGATTGGTCAATCCAAGAAAACTTGCAACTACAAATTTCCAGTACCTGGGGCTCTTTGCGGCAGGCGCTATCTCTTGAGGGTTGAGGTCGATGCGCCTGCGGGACATCGCTGCGAAGCTTCTTTTCTTTCTCTGCAGCGTCGATGTCGGGAGATGGAAAAAGATCGCGTAACTCTTCCGCCATCGTGTAAGCCTTCTTGTTGATCTTCTTCTCAGTGATCGCAAGGATCTCCTGGAAGTAACGATGGATGGCAGCTTCCAGCACCTTGCCACGTTCAAAGGCCCTTAACTGGCTGAAATTGACGTCGATGAGTGCCGCCGCCGACAGAACCGCTAAGCCAAGTGTCAGCATGAGCCGAAACCGTTTAAAGCCTCCCAGGAACTTCTTCTCTTCAAGTTCATCTTGACCTCTCAATAAGCTGGCGGTAGTGCGAACCTTCACGTGACCATAGCGCGACAATCGAGAAACCGCATGAAGATTAGACCGCTGTGGCGGCAGTCTGATTGACGCGCACAGGTTCCGTCGCGCTCAAGGCGGGTGCCCTGCTAAGGACAGCCGCTCGAGACCGTGTAATGCGGCCCATCATCTATCGCTGGTGAGCCATTTTGTGAATGAGGCACGGTGACTTTTGCCGTAGCCGTGCTGCTGTTGCCCGATGCATCAGTCACCTTGAACGTGATCGTGTAAACCCGTCCGTTGCTGCCGCCCATCCGCTCAGAGCGCAGTTGCACGGACTTGCAGTCGCCGGCAATCACGATGTCTTGGGTCGTGTTGCCATCCCCACCGCCGTTCTCGGGTTCATCACTGGTCACCTTTGCAATCCGCACGCTGTTGATGTTCACGCTGGGGTCGCAAAGGTCGCTGGCGCTCGCAACCAGATCAGTCACCTTCACTGTCGCGTACTTATGATTGGGCGGCCACAACTCGATCGTCTGACCGTTGATTCTAATCACCGGCGGCTGGGCATCTTTGACTGTCACCGTAAAGTTACAACTAGTTGAATTCCCCGCGGCGTCAGTTGCAGTGGAAGTGACTGTAGTTGTGCCCACAGGAAACACTGACCCTGACGACGGCGAACTGACTATTGTCGGGACTGAACAATTGTCGCTACCTGTCACCGTGAAATTCACCACTGCCGAACACGTACCCGACGGGGCGTTGACAGTGATGTTGGCCGGGCATGCAATCGTCGGAGGCGTGTTGTCGATGACGGTGATCGTTTGCGATGCACTTGCCATTCGACCCGAGCCGTCAGTTGCCGTGTACGTGCGCGTGATAATCAGCGGACTGGCAATGGAACCGGCGCCGCTGTTGTTTGACTCTGACACAGTCACAGTTGCTGTTCCACAATTATCCGAAGCGGTTGCCTGCAACGGAGAAGCTGCGGGCACCTCGCTTGCGCACTGGTAGCTCGCATTCGCCGGAGCACTGATTGCCGGATCCTGCGTATCATTGACGGTGACTTTGAAGCTGCACGTCGGACCAGCCGTGCTGGTGCAGAGGACCGTCGTTGGTCCTAGTCCGAAGAAGGATCCGGATGAATGATCGCACGTGACCGTACCGCAGCCTGTTCCGGAAGGAGTTGTATAGGTGACGACCGCACCGCACTCGCCGGAATCATTCGAAACGATAACGTCGGCGGGACAAGTGAGACTGCAAAGAATCTCGGACTCATAGGCGCCAATGTCAGTGCCGTCGCTGCCTCCAGTATTTGTAATTCCCGGGTCGTCCACAGGGCGCGGCATGCCGCGCTGATCAGTTGTAGCGCCGGCCGCCACGCCCGCATCGAGCGCGGGACTGCCGGGCGAAAGCGCCATCGTCTGGGTTGGACCACCGTTGGCTGCCAGGGCCATCAACATTGGATTGGCGCCCGTCTGATCGCCGGTGCCGCTGAAACCAGTTGCTTCAGCCGCGACGCCGAGCAGATTATGACCATTACTGGTCACGCTTCCATCCACATTCGGTCCGGCAGTAAATGCTCCGGGGTTTGCACCTACGCCGTTGGCTGCGGTATTGCCCGCGATGATTGTATTTTCCAAAGTCACGCTGCCCGGGCCGACGCGAATCCCACCGCCAGTTCCTTCGGCGGCATTCTGAGCAGGCAAACTAACTCCCGGCGTGTTAACGCCACTGTTACCTGCCTGCGCGCTGTTGAGACTGATGGTTGTGTGCTTGATATTAAGAGTGGCCGCGTTGTTGTTCGTCAGAGCACCACCGTACGCAAGGCCGCCGGGACCGTGTTGGCTTTGAGCACAAGTTCCGCCGTTATTTCTTCCTCCGTTGCCGCCGTTGCCACCGTGCGCGGAGTTACTGGCGAACGTAGCAGTGTCGACGACCAAATTTCCACCATCAGCCAGGATGGCGCCGCCACGCGCAGCCCCGGCGTCAAGAGATTCATGGGCGCCAAAACAGTCCGGGCCGAAGGAATCGCCAGAGTTGCCGCCAGTCGCGCTATTTGAATTAAAGGTTGAGTTAGTTACCGTGACGTTACCGGCGCTGTACATCCCGCCGCCGGCGCCCTCGCCTGTTGGCTCGGTACCGTTCTGTCCCAGGCCGGAGTTACCGCCGGTAGCTGAGCAAGTCTCGAAGGTTGAGTTGTTGATGGTAACCGTGCCGCCGCCAACGTAGGCGCCGCCACCCTGGGCGAAGCCGCCCATGCCTCCGTTTTGTTGATTACCGGGGCCATTGCCGCCGAGACCGCCAGTCGCGTTGCTGTTGTCGATTCGCGATCCGTCGATGTTGAGCGTGCCGCCTTCGAAATAGATCGAGCCGCCCTTGGCATTTGAGCCGGCGCCGTTGTTGAAGTTGTTGCCGTTACCGCCTACGGCTGCGTTGCCTGTAAATGTGCTACCGGTAATCATCACGTTGCCGGTCGCGGTGAGACTGGCGAGACCGCCGCCCAGGGCATCGAGCGTGGTGTGATCGTTTAAAACGGTATCGCCCTTGCCGAGCGCCTGGCACGATTGGACGACTACGTTGGTTAGCGTGACGCTGCCGCCGTTGTTAAGGATGCCCCCGCCGAAGCGGTTAGTATTTTGTGACGTGGGATTGGTGCTCGTGCCGCTGGTACCGTCGTCGGCAGCCCGGCCATTTTGAATGGCCAGGTCCTGAAAGATCACGGTCACACCCGAGCCGGTGATTTGAAACGCGCGGTCGCGGACGCTGCCTGTGTTAAGTCCGGAGGCGTCGATAATGGTCGACAAGCCGCCTCCCACGACGGTCACTGTGTGGGCAGTCGTAGTGATATCGAGATCGCCTGTTGCCGCGGCGTTCTCTTGCGTGGCATTGGTAAGAGTAAGGTTGTAGGTGGTCGCCGGTTGCAGTTGGATGATCGACGCGTTGGCGGTGCCATCGGCGTTTGCCGCGCGGACCGCCTCACGCAGTGAGCAGTCCGAGTCGCAGACGCCATCATTTGTGTCCGTCGTTTTTGTGACGGTAAATGTTGTTGGCGGCAACAGAATCAGGTTGGAAATCCTGGGAACCGCCCGTGGAAGTGCTACACGTTGGTTAGATGAACTCGAAGACGCGGTTGGGGTGAACTTCAGAGATGCGGCAACCAAGACAACCAGCGTTAGTAGCGACCAGGTAACTATTCTTTTCATTGTTATGCTCCAACCTAATTAGGTTTGACACTTGTCCTCGCCCACCGGATGGAAAACCGGTGGTCATTCTGCAAATGCGGGGGAAGACTTCACTTTTAATGTTTCAGCCGACGCCGTAAGGTCTCGGCATGCGTCGATGAGTAGCTCTTCTATGTAAACCCCGCGACGCCACAGGTTCCTGAGAATACGGCAGCTTATAACCTATGCCGTTCCCCGGAGTAAACAAGATTGTGAATGTGGTTTTTTTTTTGCGGCCAGGATTTCGCGGGAAACTAATTAAGGCGAAACGTATCGCTATCGGGGTGGGACAGTCCCATTTTTGAGAAATCTTCGGAATCTCGGAGGGAAGATTTTTTATTTGATTTGATTAACCTGAGCATCCAAAACTTCATGCAGAACCGGGGCGAGTCTCCTTCCCGTTCCCGCGGGCCACGCTTCCATAATTGCAGTGTGAACCGCTTTCGTAAGTTGTTGAAAATACGGTAGCGGGGGCAGGATCGAACTGCCGACCTTGGGGTTATGAATCTTACTCGTGGCAAAATCGCAAGTTTTTGCCCTTTAACGGGTTGCAGCCTTTGGAGTTTTCCTAGGGATTTTGAATTGGGTAACATCCCTTCCCACCGCTTAACTGCCAGTTGTCATTCCGTCTGGACACAAATGGACACATGAGCCGGCTTGAACATTTAGCAAATCTTTAGGCCTGTGGATTCAGAGTCCCCTCCGCGAGGCGAACAAGCCGGCGCAGATCGTCGGCCTCAGCGTCATTCTTTTTTTCACTAATACTGCCTTGTTCCTCCATTCCTATCCAGTGACCCTCGTGGGACTAGCTCTTGCGGAGATTTACGTTCTCACCTCTCGGCTTTCCCGAAGCTGAGCTTCGAAGCCGGCAGGGAAAGTCCGCCTCCGCTATGGTCGTCGCCGAATTGTCGTTACGCACATATCGCTCACAACCTAAGTACCTGTCGGCGAAACGCTGCGATTTTAATTGACTGACAGTGCGAATCTTCAGTTGACTCCTGACGGGTTAAGTGTATAGTAGAAACGCTTAATCCGCTTATTTGACTTTTGGCGAATCTCGGGAGAAACAGATTCAAGGCTAAAGCTAAAGGTTTCTTCGGGGAGATCGTGGCGAGATGTAAGGCGTCACCCAAAGCGGAAGCTGTGGACAGCAAATTGAGATTTCACGCGATGTGCACAGCGCGTTGCGCTTCAAAAACGCTAAGAACAGAGAAAAGGAAAAACAATGGCAGATAAAATGGACATCATCGATACCGCCCTCAAAGCGGGTGACTTCGGCACGCTGGCGAAAGCTCTAACGGCTGCCGGCTTGATTGAAACGCTAAAAGGCGCGGGGCCCTTCACAGTTTTTGCCCCGACCGACGCTGCGTTCGCGAAAGTACCCCAGGCGACGATTGCCGAATTACTGAAGCCTGAGAATAAAGAGAAGTTGACGGCGATCCTCACGTATCACGTGGTTGCCGGCAACGTTAAGGCTGCGGACGTAGCGAAGCTGAAGACGGCCAGGACCGTCCAGGGTCAGGAAGTAAGGATCGACACTACTAACGGTGTGAAGATTAACGACGCCAAGGTGGTCACCGCCGACATTGAAGCCACCAACGGTACGATCCATGTGATCGACACCGTGCTGATGCCGTCGGCAAAAGCCGCTGCGTAATAACAACGACGGACCGGTGAGTCGCCATTCGCACGGGGCGATGGCGACTCATCGCCGGAGTTGCTTTGGGCCTTTAGCGAAAGAAGAAACTTCATGTTTGATAAATCCGATTATCTCATCTTACTTTCGGCATTCATTTCATTCCTCTTATCGATCTCTCTTTGGTTTGGCTTTCCCTTCCCAGTAAACAAAGACGCGGGCATTTTCGTCGGGTTGTGGGTGCCTTCGATTCTGGCCCTGGCCGGCTATTTCAAGATCAAGACACTGAGGAGATAGTGTGTTTGATTACCAGATATTTTTGCTTGGTGTCTTAGTCTCGCTACTTCTCGCCGGCGGACTCTTTCTGACAATTGTGGAATTCAAAGACATCGATAAGAACCCAAACAAATATTATCCCAAAAGTTTTGCCAAGAACTCCGCGCCGGACGCTCCCAAAACAGCGTCAGCCACAGCGGAAGCTAGGAGCCAAACTTCTCAGGCCCGGAAGGATGGCGAACACTGAATGAGATCGAGTTAGTGATTGAACGGAGTGCTCTCAATCGAAATCTCAGCATCGCGTGTTGATCGGCCACCGGTGAATTGTCGCGGCACTAAGATTTTCGTTTCCCGTAGCACCAAGAAAAAGGAGCGGCTGCAGGACTGAGTTCGATTGTTGAGACTATAGGAACAATTAAGGAGGACTAAA